>NZ_JBRRBO010000014.1:0-101428 GCF_056756175.1 Stenotrophomonas sp. STEN240
GGGCATTACCGGTGAAGCTTCTGCCGAGCATGGCTCGGCACTACGGGGCATTGCCGGTGAAGCCTCTGCCGAGCATGGCTCGGCACTACGGGGCATTGCTTGTGAAGCCTCCTGCCGAGCATGGCTCGGCACTACATACAAAAACGCCACCTTGCGGTGGCGTTTTCTGTGGGTCGTTTGCCGCTCAGCGCTTGCCGCTACCCAGCAGGCCACTGCCCAGCTTGATCAGATCGCTGACGCCGAACTGGCCGTCGCCGTCCTGGTCCAGCACGCTGCCCAGCAGGCCGCCGCCGATGCCGCCAGCCTGCGCAACCTGTTGCTTCTCCTGGCCCAGGACCTGCGCCAGGCCGTCCGGATTGGCCGGTGCTGCGCCGCTGCTCATGCGTTGGGCGATGTAGGCCATCACGATCGGGGCGAGGATCTTCAGCAGCTGGCTGGAGGTGCTCGGGCTCAGGCCGGTGGCCTGGGCCAGGCCGGTTTCAGCGCGGTCCTGGCTGCCGCCGAAGATATGGCCGAGGATGCCGGCACCGTTGGCTGCCGGGCTGCTGCCACCGCCCATCACCGCGCCCAGCACGCTGCCGATGTCCAAACCACTATGGTTGTTCTGCAATGCACCAAACAGCGCTTCGGCGCCCTGTGGCTTGGCCGCGTTGTTGCCCAATGCGCCCATCAACAGCGGCAGTGCGGCGCTGATCGCGGTCGAGGCCTGCTGGCTGTCGATGCCGAGCTGCTGCGAAACCTGCTGCAGCGGTGCGCCCTGCAGCTGGGAGAGGAGGTCGTCGGTCAGGCTCATCAGGTGGATCCTTGAAGGTTGGGTTGCCGAGCGGAATGGTAACTCCCGCAAGGGGGCGTAAGTGAAGAGGCCAGTGACGTGTTGGTTTGTGGGTAGAAACAACACCGCCCGCGTGCGGCGGGCGGTGTGTCTGTCAGCGTTTCAGCCTCTGGCCGGGCTTACAGCTCGATGTCCTCCGCGCCCGGGGTGCCGGCGGGGAAATCACTGCCCGGGTGCGGCGGCGGTGCGAACGGATCGGCCGACGCGCTGGCATCGGCCAGCTTCTTCAGGGCGGCGGCAATACCGGCACCATAGGCCGGGTCGGCCTTGTTGCAGTTGTCGATATGGCGCTGCTTGATGAAGTCCGGCGCATCACCCAGGGCGCGGGCGGTGTTCTCGAACAGACGCTGCCTCTGCTCGGCGTTATAGCTGCGGAACAGCGCGCCGGGTTGGCTGAAGTAATCGTTGTCGTCTTCGCGGAAGTTCCAGAAGTCGGCATCGCCACGGATCTTCAGGGCCGGTTCGCGGTACTGCGGCTGTTCCTGCCACTGGCCAAAGCTGTTGGGCTCGTAATGCGGCAGGCCGCCGTAGTTGCCGTCCACGCGCATTGCGCCATCGCGGTGATTGCTGAAGACCGGGCAGCGGGCGGCGTTGACCGGGATCTGATGGTGGTTGACGCCCAGCCGGTAGCGCTGCGCATCGGTATAGGCGAACAGCCGCGCCTGCAGCATCTTGTCCGGCGACGGGCCGATGCCCGGCACCAGGTTGCTCGGTGCGAATGCCGACTGCTCCACGTCCATGTACCAGTTGTCCGGATTGCGGTTGAGCTCGAATTCGCCCACTTCGATCAGCGGGTAATCGCTCTTGGGCCACACCTTGGTCAGGTCGAAGGGATGGATGCGGTAGGTTTCCGCTTCCAGCTCCGGCATCACCTGCACGAACAGCTTCCACTTCGGGAACTCGCCGCGCTCGATCGCCTGGAACAGGTCGCGGCCATTGCTTTCGCGGTCCTTGCCGACCAGCACTTCGGCCTGCGCATCGGTCAGTGCCTGCACGCCCTGCTGGGTGACGAAGTGGAACTTGACCCAGAAACGCTCGCCGCCTTCATTGGTGAAACTGTAGGTATGCGAGCCGAAGCCGTTCATGTGGCGGAAGCTGCGCGGAATGCCGCGGTCACTCATCACCACGGTTACCTGCATCAGCGCTTCCGGCAGCAGGGTCCAGAAGTCCCAGTTGTTGCGGGCGCTGCGCAGGTTGGTGTGCGGGTCGCGCTTGACCGCCTTGTTGAGGTCGCCGAACTTGCGCGGGTCACGCAGGAAGAACACCGGCGTGTTGTTGCCCACCAGGTCCCAGTTGCCTTCTTCGGTATAGAACTTCAGCGCGAAGCCACGGATATCGCGCTCGGCATCGGCCGCGCCGCGCTCACCGGCCACGGTGGTGAAGCGGGCGAACATCTCGGTCTGCTTGCCCACCGCCGAGAACAGCTTGGCGCGGGTGTACTTGCTGATGTCGTGGGTGACGGTGAAGGTGCCGAATGCGCCGGAGCCCTTGGCGTGCATGCGGCGTTCGGGAATGATTTCGCGGTTGAGGTTGGCAAGCTTCTCCAGCAGCCACACATCTTCCATCAGCAGCGGGCCACGCGGGCCGGCGGTCTTGCTGTTCTGGTTGTCCACCACCGGTGCACCGAAGGCGGTGGTCAGCGGGGTGACGGGGGCATCGCCGTGCTTCTGCTTGGGTGTGGTGCTGGTGTCACGCTGCGATTGCGCAGCCTGTTCCGGTGACGGGGCCTGGTGATACGGACAGGTCGGCTTGGTGTCGTTGCTCATGGCTGGCTCCTGCTGGCGTTGGGGGACATCTTTCATCGACTTTAACCACGGAATCGTTAAATGAGTAATCAAATGATCCGTTCATTGCCATAGGGTCTGCCTATCAGTCAGCATGCTTGAATCGATCCCGCCTCTTTCAAGCCCGGTGTAGCGTCGGCTTCCTGCGCGCACTGCTGCCGTACCCCTTTCAGTGGACCGTTCCATGAGTCAGCGCGCCACCCGATTACTGCATCTGCTGGACGAATTGCGGCGCCGCCGCACGCCGGTGCGCGGCGCCGAACTGGCGCAACGGCTGGAGGTAAGCCTGCGCACGCTGTACCGGGATATCGATGCATTGCGCGGGCAGGGCGCCGAGATCGTCGGTGATCCGGGTATTGGCTTCCAACTGCGGCCGGGCTTTCTGCTGCCGCCGATGATGTTCTCCGCCGAAGAGCTGGAAGCCCTGTTGCTGGGTGCACGCTGGGTGGTATCGCATGCCGATCCGGAACTGGCTGCCGCCGCCGGCAACGCGCTGGACAGGCTCACCGGCGTGTTGCCCGAGCCGCTGCGGCTGCAGGTGGAAACCAGTGGCTTGTTCGCCCCGCAATGGAAGCGCAGCGAACCCGAACCGTGGTTGCCGGCACTGCGGCGTGCCATCCGCGAAGGCAATGCGGTGCGCATCCAGTACTGCGATGCCGAAGGGCAGGCCAGCGAACGGGTGATCTGGCCATTTGCGATGGCCTTCATGGCCGAGCTGCGGTTTCTGGCGGCCTGGTGCGAGATGCGTGGCGATTTCCGTCATTTCCGCGCCGACCGGATGCTGGCGCTGGAGGACACGGGCCGCCGCTATCCCGATCAGCGCCACAGCCTGCTCAAGCGCTGGCGGGCGCTGCAGCTGCAGCACCGCAAGGGTTGACTGCTGACAGCAGCTGTCAGCAGCCCCTGCGCACACTGCAGGCTCTTCCAACGAGGTGCCTGCCATGAGCAACACGCTGACGTTCTATACCCATCCTTATTCCCGCGCCCGTATCGCCCGTTGGATGCTGGAGGAAACCGGCCTGGCTTACGACGAGGTACTGCTGGAGTACGGCAAAAGCATGAAATCGCCTGAGTTCCTGGCGATCAATCCGATGGGCAAGGTACCGGCGCTGCGCCAGGGCGATGTGGTGCTGACCGAGAACGCGGCCATCTGCCTGCACCTGGCCGACCTGGTGCCGGACAAGGGCCTGCTGCCGCCGGTAGGCAGCGCCGAGCGCGGCCTGTGCTATCGCTGGATGTTCTTTGCAGCGGGGCCGGTGGAGTCCTTCATCACCGCACGCCGCCACGGCGCGCTCGCACCGGCAATCGAGGCCGGCTACGGCAGCGAGGCGGACCTGATGCGCACCTTGATCGGTGCGGTGCAAGGCAGGAAGTACCTGGTCGGCGACCGCTTCACCGTGGCCGATCTGTATATGGTCGCCTTCCTCGGCTACTACATGCGGGTAGGCGAGCTGGAGCCGCTGGCGGCGTTCGAGAACTATGTCGCGCCGCATCTGCAGCGGCCGGCAGCGCTGCGTGCCAACGCCAAGGACGATGCATTGATCCCAGCTGTTGAAGCTGTTGAAGCTGTGGGAGCGGCATAAGCCGCGAAGCTGGGAGCAACGGAACCGCCGAGGAGATCAAGCTCTGGCAGTTTCCCCGGTCTTTTCCGGCAACAGCGGGCTTCGTGGTACTGCTTCGACGGCTTCAAATTGCTACTCCGGCGCCCCTCTCCCCAACTCCTCTCCCGTAAGGGGAGAGGGGCTCAAAGCAGATCGCCAGCGCCCGCCTCAGATCAACGACTTCACCCGATACAAGGCCTCCAAGGCCTGCTTCGGCGTCAGCTCGTCCGGGTCGATTGCCTGCAAGGCATCCAACGCCGCTGAATTCGGCGCGGCGAACAAACCAAACTGCTGCGGCGCATCCAGCGCCTGCGGTGCCATCGCTGCACTCTGGGTTTCGCCGCCACGCTGTTCCAGTTCGGCCAAGCGGCGCCGCGCCTGGGCAACGGTGGACTTGGGCAGGCCCGCCAGCGCGGCCACCTGCAGGCCGAAGCTGCGATTGGCCGGGCCATCCTTCACCGCATGCATGAATACCAGCGTGTCGCCGTGTTCCACCGCATCCAGGTGAACATTGGCGATGCCGCTGGCGCCGCCTTCATGGCTTTCATCGGCCAGTGCGGTCAGCTCGAAATAGTGGGTGGCGAACAAGGTGTAGCAGCGGTTCTGGTAGGCCAGGTGGCGGGCCACCGCGTCGGCCAGGGCAAGACCGTCGTAGGTCGAGGTGCCGCGGCCGATTTCGTCCATCAACACCACTGAATGCTCGGTGGCGTGGTGCAGGATGTAACTGGTCTCGGCCATTTCCACCATAAAGGTGGATTGGCCCTTGGCCAGGTCGTCGCCGGCGCCGATGCGGGTCAGGATGCGGTCGATCGGGCCGATCACCGCGCGGCTGGCCGGCACGAAGCTGCCGATATGGGCCAGCAGCACGATCAGCGCGTTCTGCCGCATATAGGTCGACTTACCGCCCATGTTCGGGCCGGTGATGACCAGCATGCGGCGGTCAGGGTGCAGGTCCAGATCGTTGGGTTCGAACGGCGCATCGCGCACCGCTTCGACCACCGGATGGCGGCCGCGTTCGATGCGCAGGCAGGCGTCTTCCTGCAGTTCCGGCTGCGACCAATCCAGCGCCTGCGCACGTTCGGCGAATGCGGCCAGCACGTCCAGTTCGCTCAATGCACCGGCGCAGCGCTTCAGCGGCTCCAGGTGCTGGCCGACGATATCGAGCAGGCCTTCATACAGAAGCTTTTCGCGGCTGAGCGAGCGCTCGCGCGCTGACAGCACCTTGTCCTCGAAGTTCTTCAACTCCTCGGTGATGTAGCGCTCGGCGTTGGTCAGGGTCTGGCGACGGGTGTAATGCACCGGCGCCTTGTCGGCCTGGCCCTTGCTGATTTCGATGTAATAGCCGTGTACGCGGTTGTAGCCAACCTTCAGGGTGGCGATGCCGCTGGCCTGGCGCTCGCGCGCTTCCAGATCGATCAGGAACTGGTCGGCGTGGGTGGACAGGCGGCGCAGTTCATCGAGCTCGGCGTCGTAGCCTTCGGCGATCACGCCACCATCGGACAGCTTCAACGGCGGCTGCTCGGCAACGGCGCTGGCCAGCAGGTGCGCGCTTTCATCGTGTGAGCCAAGCTCGGCACGCAGCTGTTGCAGGCGCGGCGAATCCAGCGCTTCCAGCTGCGCGGTGATTGCCGGCAGCAGGCCCAGACCGTCGCGCAGAGTGGAGAAGTCGCGCGGGCGTGCCGAGCGCAACGCCATGCGGGTGAGGATGCGTTCAATGTCGCCGAGCGCGCGGAAGCTGTCGCGCAGATCGGCGTCGGTGCCGCGATCAATCAGCGTGGCAACCGCGTGGTGGCGCTGCTGCAGCACGTTGCGCAGACGCAGCGGGCGGTGCAGCCAGCGCCGCAGCAGGCGCCCGCCCATCGGCGAGACGGTGCTGTCGAGCACGCCGAGCAAGGTGTTGCGGGTGTCGCCATCGACGCGCGTGTCCAGCTCCAGATGACGGCGGGTGGCCGCATTCATCGCAATCGCTTCGCCGGCGTTTTCCATCGAGATGGAGGTCAGGTGCGGCAGGCGCTGCTTCTGGGTTTCCTCGACGTAGCCCAGCAGCGCGCCGGCAGCGCCGGTGGCGCGCGCTTTGTCATCGATGCCGAAACCGGTGAGGTCATGCAGTTTGAAGAAGTTAAGCAGATGGCGGCGGCCGCTGTCGGCATCGAACAGCCACGGTGCGCGGCGGCGCACGCCATTGCGATGGCGCAGGAACTCGGGCCAGTTGTCTTCGTCGGGGACCAGCAATTCGGCCGGTTCCAGCCGGGCCAGCTCGGCTTCCAATGCGTCATCGGTGTCCACCTCGTTGACCAGGAAGCGGCCACCGGCCAGATCGGCCCAGGCCAAGCCATAACCGGCCTTGCCACGTGACAATGCCATCAGCAAGGTGTCGCGGCGCTCGTCCAGCAGTGCTTCATCGGTGACCGTGCCAGGCGTGACCACGCGCACCACCTTGCGCTCGACCAAGCCCTTGGCCAGCGCCGGGTCGCCGATCTGCTCGCAGATCGCCACCGATTCGCCCACGGCCACCAAACGCGCCAAGTAGCCCTCAAAGGCATGCACGGGTACACCGGCCATCGGAATCGGCGCACCGCCGGAGCTGCCGCGCTGGGTCAGGGTGATGTCCAGCAGGCGCGCGGCTTTGCGCGCATCGTCATAGAACAGTTCGTAGAAATCGCCCATCCGGAAGAACAGCAGCAGGTCCGGGTACTCGGACTTGGCTGCAAAGAATTGCTTCATCAACGGGGTGTGTTCGGGCTTCTTCTCGGTCACGCGGGGTCCACTTTGTCGGTCGGGCAGGGGGCTGCCGCAAAGAGGAGCATTGTAGGCGTTGTGCCGTGGCAGGACGAAGCCCGAGCGGGCTGGCGCTGGCCGGGCGGTCCAAGCCGCGGTGCCTGCGTGCTGGCAGGCGGCGTGCCGTGGTGGGTATTCAGGGCCGGATATGCGCGATTGGAGTACTGCCGGTTGACCGCATCGGACTGACCGGAGCGGTTGAGAACGGCGTGTTGCCGCATCGCAACGAAGGCGCATTGGGGGCGTGGTTGCCGCCAACGAGAGGAGTGTCGCCTGCGTTGCGATCCGGACGCTGCCAGCTGCCCGGCTAGAAGTTCATGCTCAGCGTTACGCCGACGGTGCGGAAGCTATCGGGCGACAGGAACTGCATGATTCCGCCGGTATTGACTATGCCGTAATCAATGAGACTGCGGTAATGCTCATCGAGCACGTTGCGTGCATACACCGACACATCCCAGCGTCCGTCTTCAGCACCAATGCCGACGGAAAGGTTGAGCAAACCGTAGCCGTCACTCTTGGTATGGGCCTGCGCAACGGCGTTGTAGAACCCACTCTTGTGGGTCCAGCCGGCGCTGGCATTGAAGGCCAGGCCTTCACCGAAGGAACGGTAGTAAATGCCGTTGAGGGAATAGCTGTACTTGGAGACGAATGTTGGCGCGAAGCCGGACAGGTCCCCTTGCAGAATGCCGTCAACGATCGTGCATTTTGCTTCGCTGGTGG
This sequence comes from Stenotrophomonas sp. STEN240, assembly GCF_056756175.1. Classification (NCBI taxonomy): domain Bacteria; kingdom Pseudomonadati; phylum Pseudomonadota; class Gammaproteobacteria; order Lysobacterales; family Lysobacteraceae; genus Stenotrophomonas; species Stenotrophomonas sp. STEN240. The sequence goes on from NZ_JBRRBO010000014.1 coordinate 7,716, forward strand.
GATTGCAGCGGCCAAAGTAATCGATGAACTCGGCATCGGTGATCGCGCCATTGGCATTGACAGTGAAGTCAGCGGTAGGCCGCCAGTTGATCTCCAGCTCCATGCCCTGGGTGCGCATCTTGCCGGCGTTGGACATCGCAAAGCCGGTGGTTTCCGGCACATACACCTGCGCCTGGAAATCCTTGAAGTCCGAACGGTACAGGCTGGCATTCACAGTCAGGCTGCGGTCAAGGAACTGCGACTTCATACCGACTTCGTAGGCTGTGGATTTCTCAGGCTGGATCCGGTCTGACCCAGTGTTTGTGGGGTCTATGGTCGGGCCTTTGTATCCCGTGCCCGCATTCGCGTACCACATCAACGTAGGCGTCTGCTGGAATTGCACCGCAACCTTTCCAGACACGTTGTCCTTGCTGATCTGCCCCGACGAGGCCAGCACGGTGTTCATTGGCAGCAGCGGCTTGCCATTGATGGTGGCTACGTCGATCGGGGTCATGCCTGCGACCACCTTGTCATGGGTATAGCGCAGGCCAGCGCTGGCCGCCCAGCGATCACTCAGTTGGTAGCTGGTATTGGCGTAGAAGGCATAGCTCTTGGTGTCCGCGTCCACATGCTGCTTTGGTCCGTTCAGTGAAAACAGGGAATCGGGCTCAGGCATGTCGTAGTTGAAACCGCCGTAGGCAAAATACTCGTAGGTACTGGCCACGTTGACGTAATAGGCGCCCAGGACATAGTCCATCCGCTCATCCAACAGCCTGTCGGCAAGGCGGAATTCCTGGCTGATCTGATGGGCGCGGATGGTGGTGAGGTTGTTGTTCAGAAAGTTGGCTGGGGTCTGGTCGATGTCGTGCATCTGGTTCACGGTGGAACCACGGTAAGCGCTGATCGAAGTGAGCTGGGCACCATTGGGTAGCTTCAGATCGGCCTTTGCGGAAAAGCCGGTCACCCCTTGAAACGCCATTGCATCGGCGTCGCCCAGGCTGCGGAAGTTGTCGCCACCCACCTCGCCAAGCCCGGCAAGCGCATTGTTGAACCCTTGGTCGGTGCCCAGCGTGTACGGTATGGCAATCGTGCGATTGAGCAAGGTCTGCCGCTCGGCGATCAGCAGCAGGTCGAGGTTTTCGGTGGGCGACCACAGCCACTTGCCGCGTACTCCGCGACCGGTCTGGTCGCCGATATTCCAATCGTGGAAGGCACTTGCTATGGACCCGTCCTGCTCCTTGAAATAGGCCGACAGGCGGAATGCGGACGTATCGCCGACGGCAAGATTGGTGGTGACGCGCGCCACATGTTCGTTGCGCTGGCCCAGCGACAGCGACAGTGAAGTGGCGTTGCTGCCAATCTCGGGGTTGCGGGTACTGATGTTGACCACGCCGGCAGAGGCGTTCTTGCCGAACAAGGTGCCCTGCGGGCCACGCAGCACTTCGATATGTTCGATATCGCTGAAGCCGGTCACACCGGGGTCGCGTGGGATGCCGATGACGACATCGTCAACCACCGTGCCCACGGTCTGCTCGGAGGCGACGCTGAACGCTTGCGTGCCGATACCGCGAACCTGGAAGCCGCCGCCGTTGGCGGTGCCTGCGGTGGCCGAAAACGAAACGCCCGGGGCCAGATACTGCAGGTCGGAGATGTTGCTCATATTGGTGCGATCAAGCTGTTCGGCGGTAACGACGCTGATCGAGATCGGCGTGCGCTGAAGCGGCTTTACCTGGTGCGTGGACCTGACCATCACAGCGTCCAGATCCTTGGTAGCGGTTTCCGCTTCGGTTGCCGGCTGTTGGGCCATTACCGGCTGTGTAGCGGCCATTGCTGAAAGCAGGGCCAAGGACAGGCGACTGATACCGTTGATGGCTGCAGCCCGCCGTCTTGGCGGGGCGAACGATTTCTGCATGAACTCTCTCCAGTGGTGGTGGTACGGAACCGGCGGTGCCGGGGCTTTGTACGCCTGCTTTTCTGCTGCGGTACTGCGCGTTGGTATTGCGGGTGCTGGCAGTGCGGGGCGATGGCGGGGTGGTTTTTTTTCAGGCACGGCGTTGCCCATTCGCGTTCCGCACCGCGCGGAAGCGACCGTGTTGATGGAAGGGGAAAGCTGCGCTGGAACGCCGCTACATGAGCGCTCAGCGCAGCGAGTGCTCAGGTGTCGCCAGTGGCGCCGTTCGATGCTTTGCCCGGGTGATCGATCGGGGCGGCGTCAATCGAAGCAAAGGCCTTGCTGGCGGCGTGTGGCGGAAGACTCGTGGCCGGTGTGCAGTGCGGGCGCCTCAACCCGTTGTGCGCTGCCTTGCAGAGATCTGGCACTGGCGGGTGAGGCGGGGAGATCCGTCGGCGACAGCTGATGGTGGTAGCAAAGAAAAGCGGGTTCGTTCGCTGAGTATCGTCACTGCGATAACGCGGAGCGGGTGGCATCTTCGCTGCCTGCAGCATGTTGCCTGTTGATGGTCGTGTCTGCGATGTCGCACTAGCTTCCATTGCGGGCTCAGCTCCACGGGTATTGATGGGTGACTGCCGTTATCTGCGGGAACGAAGATGTTCAACAGGTGATGCAGGTGTCAACACGTTGGCGTGAGTTGGTTGAATTGGAACATTGCAACGGGCCGCCGCGCTGGCGCTTGTTGTTGGGTAGATGTTTGATTTTCATCAAGACCGATGCAGGTGATATGCAAGGATTGCGATGCTGAGGGGCGCCAATGCGCTGGTGCCTGCAGCGGACAAGTGCGCGATTTGCGCGGCTTGTGCCGCTCGCACAGGGCGCGGCGTCCAGTCCAGAACCGGCGATGCACGAAAACCGGGGAGATCGTTGCGATGGCCCGACGGTTGGCTGCGGAGCGACTGCGTACGCAGCTGGATGGCGAGCGGCATCGCTATCGACTACGGTCTTCCAGGCTTTGACCTAGTCGCTGCGCGATGGCCTGCTGGTCTTGCCAGTCCCCAGCATCCGCTGGCGGAAGAACGGGTACAGTGCCGCGCTGAACAGGACTGCCACGGTGGCGTAGGCCAGCAGTTCGGCGTCTGCGCCGAGCAGGGCGTACAGGCAGTAGGTGACAGCCACGGCGGCAGTCAGCAGGCAGGCGGCGCGCATCCAGCCCTGTTCGCCACGCTCAAGCGTGGTGGTGATCAGCGCGCCGGCCGAGAACAGGTAAGGAATGATGGTCAGCAGTACCGCGATATTGGTCAGCTGGTCGAACTGGCGGGCCAGGGTGGGCGAGGACGTCACCAGCAGCAGGCCGCTCATCAACACCGCCACGATCATCAGCCCGGTGCCTGGCATGCCGTGGCGGTTGAGCCGGCAAAACACGCGCGGAAACAGGCCATCCTCTGCCGCCGCCTTGGCCGATTGCCCGACCAGCAACATCCAGCCGCCCAGCGCACCCACCGATTTGAAGATGGCGCACAGTGCGATCACCAGCACGCCCCACGGCCCGACCATCAACTGCGCGACATCGGCGAACGGCGCCGAGGAATCGCGCAGCTGGGCCATCGGCACCATGCCCATGATCACCAGTGAGCAGCTGATGTAGATCACCGCTGCCAGCGCCAGCCCAAGCAGGGTGGCGAGCGGGATGTTGCGTTTGGGGTTGTCGATCACATCGGCCGATACCGCCGCGCTCTCCACGCCCATGAACGCCCACAGCGCGATGGACGCACTGCGCGAGATCGCCGCGCTGTCGTCCATGCCGCTGACGTTCCAGCCGGCACTGAACAGCGCCGGGTCGAACCACCACCAACCGAAGATGGTGATGCCCAGTATCGGGATCAGCGCCAACAGCAAGGTGCCGGTTTCCAGCGCGCCGATCCAGCGGGCGCCGCGTGCATTGGCCAGGCTCAGCAGCCAGATCACCGCCAGGGTGAAGCCAAGGCGCGGATAGACATCCTGCAGCCATGGCCACAGGTGACTGAGGTAACCGGTCACGACCAGCGCGATGGCGACATTGCCGATCCAGTTGCCGAACCAATACGCGTAGTTGCTGACGAAGCCGATGTAGTTGCCGAATGCGTCGCGCGCGTAGGCGTACGGCCCGCCCGGTTGCGGGTCCAGTTGCGACAGGCGGGCGAACACCAGCCCGAGCGCGATGGCGCCGGCGGTGGCAATCAGCCAGCCCACCGAGGAGATGCTGCCGACCGTGGCCAGGTTGGCCGGCAGCAGGAATACGCCAGTGCCAATCATGTTGCCGGCGACCAGCATGGTCGCCATGGTCAGGCCCATTTTCCGGGGTGTTGCCGTGCTCATGTCCAGGCCGGATCGGAAGTGAAATCGATGGTCAGCCAGAAGCGGCCGGAGCGTGCGTCCAGCTGTGATGCGATTTCATCGCGCAGGCGGTCGACGTCACCGATGCTGCCCAGTTGGGTGTCGGCGCGGGTGAGGATGTGGATCTCGACGAACTGCATGCGGCCGATCTTGGCCACATGGCTGGTGAAGCCTTCAAACCGATGCTTGTCGACGAACTGCTGCATCACCTGTTGCACCAGCTGGTCCAGCTCGTCGGGGGCAACCTGCAGCACTTCACGGGCGGCCTTCCACGCGCCACGCAGCGGTACCGGCAGCGTAGCGAGGCTGATGCAGGCCAGCACCAGCGGGTCCAGGTAGGGAATCCAGTGTTCATGCGCGCCACCGCGCAGTGCCAAGGCGATGACGAAGGACAGCACCACCGCCAGGCTCATCAAGCCGGTCAGCAGCCAGGCGCGCGCATCCAGCGCCAGCAGGCCCGATTGCAGTCGACGGGCGTGGCGACCGATCCAGACTGCCATCGCCAGGTCCACCACCACCAGCAGCGCGGCCCAGAGCAGGCCGGGGCCGAGTCGTGTTTCATGGCCGCCATCGCTGAGGCCGATCACCGCGTTGGCCAGCGCGTAGATGCAGGCAAGGCTGAGGATGGCGCCGCCCAGCGCTTCAACCATGGGCTCCAGGTGCCAGAACCCATATTGGAAGCGAGGACTCTGTTCCTTGGCCATCAGCCGCAGCACCGCCAGTGCCACCAGCGTCAGCGCCAGATCCACCATGCTGTAGATGCCATCGAACAGGATCGCCTGCGAGCGGGCAAGCATGCCGCCAAAGAAACCGATCGCCGCGACCAGTACGGTTGCGGCGATAGAGCGTTGCAACACCTGTTGTTCTTTCCGTGTGCTGGTCATTTGCGGGTTGACGGCGCAGTAGCCATGTAAGGGGGGGGCAGGCTTTGAAAGCCCCTCTCCCGTTTACGGGAGAGGGGTTGGGGTGAGGGCGCTTTGATAGCACGTGGAGCAGATTTTGATCTGAGCAGAGCAGAGCGGAGCGGAGCGGAGCCAGAGCCAAAAGCCAAAAGCCAAAAGCCAAAAGCCAAAAGCCAAAAGCCAAAAGCCAAAAGCCAAAAGCCAAAAGCTCCCCTCATCCATCCCTGCGGGCCACCTTCTCCCGCAAGCGGGAGAAGAAACAGCCTGGGTTCCGCTTTTTCCTTGCGGTCAAATCTTCAAAACCTCTACCCGATAACTCGGCTTCTCGCCGCTGGTGTCGATGATCAAACCATGCACATCCGATTCGAACCCCGGGAAGCGCGCGTTCTGCTCGCGGGCGATGCGCAGTGACTGGATGATGGGCTCGTCGCTGGCGCCAAAACGTTCACCGGGCATGATGGTCGGGATGCCTGGCGGGTAGGGCACCAGCATGGTGCCAGCGACGCGGCCGCTGAGCTGGTCGATGTCCACCCGTTCAATCTCGCCGCGCACCAGGTGGTTGTAGGCTTCGGCCGGGGTGATCACCGGTTCCGGCAGCTCCACATACATCTCGCGCATCACCTCGGCCACGCGGAATTCGCGGTTGAAGTCATGCAGGGCCGTACACAGATCGCGCAGCCCCCAGCCAGCGTAGGCCGTCGCACCGCCTTCGAGCAGGCTGGGCAGCGACTGGCTCAGTGGTGCGTTGGCGTCGTACAGGTCCTTGAACGCCAGCAACTCGGTGACCAGCGTGCTCCATTTACCCTTGGTGATGCCCATCGAGAACAGGAACAGCACCGAATACAGATTGGTCTTCTCCACGGTGATGCCGCGTGACCACAGGAACTTGCTCAGCACCGCCGCCGGGATGCCCAACTTGCCCATCTCTCCGTCCATCGCCAGCCCTGGCGTCAGCAACGTCACCTTGACCGGATCGATCAGCACATAGTCATCGGCCAGGTTGTCGAAACCGTGCCAGTGCGCAGCCGGGCGCAGGTACCAGTCCGGGCGCGAGGTGACCATCGGCTTGGAGCTGTCGCCCTTGGCCAGGTTGCGCTCCACGCCATCGGGTTGCCAGACCTTGAACCACCAGTCATCACGGCCCAGGTCTTCGCCGACATGCAGCATCGCCCGGCGGAAGGTGACGGCTTCATCGTGCATTTCTTGCACCAGCGATTTGCCGGCCTCACCCTCCATCATTTTCGAGGCGACATCGCAGGCGGCGATGATGCCGTAATGCGGGCTGGTGGAAGTGTGCATCATGAACGATTCGTTGAAACGCTCGGCATCCAGTTCGCGCGTGGCGGCATTGCGCACATGGATCATCGATGCCTGCGAGAACGCAGCCAGCAATTTGTGCGTGGAATGGGTGGTGAAGATGATCGCGTCCTGCTCGCGCGGCTTGCCCTTGGCCATGCCGTAGTGGTTCTCGTAGAAAGGATGGAACGCGGCATAGGCGTACCAGGCTTCGTCGAAGTGCAGGAAGTCCACCGCTGTGCCGAGGTTGTCGGCGATCTTCTCGGCGTTGTAGCAAAGCCCGTCATAGGTGGAGTTGGTGACCACCGCGATGCGCGGCTTGACGCCGGGCTTGGCCGCCTTGCTGGCCAAGGGATTGGCCTGGATCATCTTCTGCAGTGCTTCTGCGGAGAACTGATCCAGACTGATCGGGCCGATGATGCCGTGCGCGTTGCGGCTGGGAGTGAAATAGACCGGGATGCCACCGGTCATGATCAGCGCGTGCAGCAGCGACTTGTGGCAGTTGCGGTCCACGAACACGATGTCGCCGCGTCCGACCGTGCCATGCCAGACGATCTTGTTGGCGGTGGAGGTGCCATTGGTGACGAAGAAGGTATGGTCCGCACCAAAGTTGCGTGCGGCCTCGGTTTCGGCCTCACGGATCGGGCCGGTATGGTCGAGCAGCGAACCCAGCTCCGGCACCGAGATCGACAGATCGCTGCGCAGGGTGTTTTCACCATAGAACTGATGCAGCGCACGCCCCACCGGTGACTTGGTGAAGGCGACGCCGCCTGCATGGCCTGGCGTATGCCACGAATAGTTGGACTCCGCAGAATGGTGCACCAGGGCCTTGAAGAACGGTGGCAGCAGCTTGCCCATGTACGACTCGGCCGCGCGCATCACCTGGCGGGCGATGAAGCTCTTGGTGTCCTCGAACAGGAAGATGTAGCCGTGCACGAACTTGAGCAGCTTGCTCGGTATTTTCTCGATGGTGCGGCGTTCGCCATACAGGAACACCGGCAGGTCGGCGCGACGTTGGCTTTGCTCACGCAGGAATGCCAGCAGGCGTTGGAACTGATCGTCGTCGTCCTCGGTACCGTCGATGGAGATCAGTACCGCCGAGGCGGCCACATAGGTGCGTGCGCCGGCGCGGGCATCGTCCAGGTTCAGGCCGGAGAGCACGCGCTGGTCGTTCCTGCGCAGCTCATCGGCCAGGGCGCGGATCAGGATGCCGTTGATGCGCGGCGACTCGTAGTCGGCATCGATGATGATGATCGGGTAGTCCAGTGATTTGAAATACATGGCGTTGTTCCTATCTACCGAGCGGGGGATCAGTTCGAGGTGGCACGTGCAGTGCCGGTCGGAGTGAATTTGGCCAGGCGCTGCTTGCGGCGCTCATCGCTGAAGAACGGATAGAACACGGTGATGAACAGTACGAACAGGAAGGCGTACTGCACGATGCTGCCGGACGAACCATAGATGGCCCACAGGCAGTAGACGACGGTGATGCTGGTCAACAGCCAGAACGCGCCGGTGTGGGCCAGCGTATGCGAGCGCTCGACCACGAAGTAGCAGGCCACGCAGGAGTAGATATAGGGCAGCAGGGTCAGCACCACCGCCGCCGAAGTGATCACGTCGAACTGCGCTGAGGCGGTTTCCGAGGTGGAGGTGATCAGCACCGCCAGCGTCATCAGCACGGCGACGATCAGCACGCCCCTGACGGGCACCTCGTCCTTGTTGATCTTGCTGAAAACGCTGGGGAACAGACCATCATCCGAGGCCGCCTTGGCACTCTGCGCGGTCAACAGGATCCAGCCGCCCAATGAACCGGCGGCACCGACGAAGGCGCACAGGCTCACCAACGCGCCGCCCCAGCCACCCACCGCGCTTGCCGCGGCCAACGCGAACGGCGCATCCGATACCTGCAGGTCGGCGTTGGGTACCATGCCCATGATCACCGACGAGCTGGCGATATAGGCAATTGCCGCCAGGAATACCCCGGCCAGGGTTGCGCGGGCCACGTTCTTTTCCGGGTTTTCCACCACGCCGGCGGTAACCGACGCCGATTCCACGCCAATGAAGGCCCACAGGGTCAGCGCTGCCGCGCTGGAGACCGCACCGAAATTGGATTGGCCGGAAACGTTGTAGGCGCCCTTGAAGATGGTGGGGTCGAAGTAGAACCAGCCGAAGATGGCAATGCCCAGGATCGGCACCAGCGCGAAGCTTGTGGTCACCGTCTGCACGCGGCTGACGAAGGACGGGCCGATCACGTTGGCAAAGCTCAATGCCCATACCAGCAGCAGTACCGCGATGCAGCGGGGCAATGGTTCGGAAAGAATGGGAAAGAAGTAGCTGAAGTAACCGACGGCTGCGATCGGGATGGCGACATTGCCGATCCAGTTGGCGAACCAGTAGATGGTATTGGTCTGGAAGCCCATGTACGGGCCGAACCAGTCACGTGCATAGGCGTAGGGGCCACCGGCTTTGGGCGCCAGCTTGCCGAGCTTTGCGAATACGAAGGCCAGCAGCAACGCACCGGCCGTGGTTACCAGCCAACCCCAGATCGAGGCGGTGCCGATTTTGGCCAGGCTCGATGGCAGCAGGAACACGCCTGAGCCCATCATGTTGCCTGCCACCAGGAAGGTCGCGCCAACGACCCCGATTTTCTTCTGACCTGCCATGACTATCTCCTTTCACCGGCTAAGCCGGTTCATTCGATGGGAAGGACATTGCGTGAATCGTTGGGTGGCGAGCTGCACGTGGTGCGTGCAGGCATCGGCTGCCTGTTACTTGATGAAGTTGTATTGAAGGCTGCCCTGCAGGCGCAGCGTGTCCGCATCACGGCGGTCCTGCAGTTGTTGCTGGCCGTACAGCAGCTCCATGCCCATGGTCCACGACGGTGCCGGGCTCCAGAGCAGGTTCAGTGCGGCATAGCGGCTGCGGCGGAACGCATCGCTGGCCAGCGCGTCGGCGCTGTCGATCTGCAGTTGCCCGTAGATGAGGTTGGACCGCCACAGCTCCGACCAGTAATGGGTGTAGCCGAAGAAGCCGCCGCGCAGCGGCAGCGCCTTGAGCCGGCCGTCGCCATCGATGGCGGCATCCAGGTTGGATCCGGTGAGGTCGGCGGTATAGCGGCTGATGCCCTTGCCGCCGACCAGCCCGAACAGCAACAGGTCGCGCTCGGCCACGGCATAGGAGCCGCTCAACTGCAGGCCGCCGCCAAACGTGCGGTCGCTGCGGCCGTCGCCGTCATAGCGCAGGCTGCGCAGCACCGCGCCCAGTTGCAGATGGCCCCAATCGCGCTCCATGCGCGCGATCAGGCTGACATCGGGAAGGTGCTCCACACTGCTGTCGTTCTGGCCGATGTTGGCCAGCTGTGAATCCGGATCTTCGGCGGCCACGGTCAAGGTATTGCCCTTGCCCAGCGCGAAGCTGTGGTGGATGCCGGCAACCAGCAGGTAGCCGGCCGCACCGGGCCCGGCAAAGTCCAGGGTATCCGGCAGCGAGTCGGCATCCATGAAGGTGGAATAGCCGTAGCCGGCATAGGTGTTGCCCAGCTGCCCGTAGGCATGGCGCAGGCGGAACTCATAGCTGTCGCTGCTGCCGAAGAAGTCGTTCTCCAGGTAGAAGCGCAGGTTCCCATGCGTGGTTGGCCGACGCGCTTCGAAGCTGAAACGGGTCTGCTTGGCATGCATGCCGAAATGCGAGACATCGCGGTGCGGGCCATCCACCGGCATCGACGAGGGAATGAACTGCTCGGTGTCGCCGGCGGCGCGGCTATCGGCGATGGCGTCGAGCTTGGCGTAGCCACCGAGCCGGATCAGGGTCTGGGTGCCAGGAATGGCGATGAAGCCTTTCAGTTCCGGGTCGTTGGGCGAGGGGGCGTTGTCCGGGCGCGAGGCGCCGGTAGACGGATCGGCAACCGAATCGCGGGCGGGAATGATGGTCTGCGCAATCGATGACTGGCTGTTGCGCGGAGTCTCGGGGTTGGGCGGCGCGGTTGTGAGCTGCGATGCCGAGGTCGGCGATGGCGGAGGTTTCGCCGAAGGACTGGGCTGCCCTTGTTCCAGTGCATCAAGCCGAGCGTTGAGCGACTGCAGGTGTTGCTGGGCCTGGGCGATTTCTGCGCGCAGGGCGGCAACGGAGTCCTGCGCGCCTGCCGTGGCGGGCAGCAGTGCAAATGGCAGCAATGTGGCCAGCGTCAGTGGTTTCATCGCGTGTTCCGGGGGGAGAAACACCATTGGCGGCCGGAACGGATTCCTGCCACGGGATCACCAGTTCAACCGCTACCCGCGCGCCGACCGCCTCCCTCGAATCTGCGCCGAGCCTGCTCATTTACCATGGTCGAGATGAGGTTATTGCTATGTGAATGTCAGATGAAACCTGACGTCATAAAGAGTCAATTTCTGAGAGCTTTTTGCGACGTGTTCTTCAGTCCTCGCTTTCCATCTGACCGGTCGCCAATGGCACGCGGCTGCCATCCAGCAAGCCGCGGCTGAGCTTGCCGTTCTCGATGAACAACAGTTCGCCGTTCTGACCATCCTTGATGCTGCTGTCGATGGCGATGATGCGATCGCCATGGAAGCTGCTGACATGCGGCATGGACGTGTGGCCGACGACGATGCGCTTGAGCCCGAGCTGGTCGAGCACGCCCTGTACGCCGGCCGTGTCCAGGCGCCCGTCGAAATAGCCGCGGTACCAGATCGGGCTGGTCTTGCCGTCGTATAGCGGTGCGGTGATTGGATCGGCTTTGACCTCGGCCTTGGGCCGGCCCAGCGATGCCTGGTAGGCCGCGTTGGTTGTGGTTTGATCCAGAGCCAGCGGCAAGGCCTCGGGCGAAATGCCGCCATGCAGGAACAAGGTATCGCCGATGCGCAGCAATACCGGCCGGGTCCGCAGCCATTGGCCGATCACCGTATCGGCTCCATACAACTGCGGGTAGCTGCGGCCCAGCAGCTGCGCGCTGCGCAGGTACTTGGGATTGACGTAGCGCAGGTCGTCGTACAGCACCATGGTCTCGTGGTTGCCGAGCACGAAGTGCACTGCGCCACCAGCCTGCGCGGCCTGCTGCTGCAGGCTGTACAGCAGCCAGAATGCTTCGGTGACCTGCGGGCCGCGGTCGAATACATCGCCGGCGATCACCAGCGTGTCCTGTCCCAGCGCCCAGTTGTCGTTCGGGTCGATGACGCCGTTGGCGCGCAGCAGTTGCCGCAGCAGACCGTACTGGCCGTGGATGTCGGAGACGGCGACGATGCGCGGCACCGCCGGCAATATGGCTACGGCGGGATCGGCAAGTGGGGCGATGTGCAATGGATGCGGGTAGCCGCATTCGGGCATCACGCCGCGGGCGATGTCGCGCTTCCGTTTGACTTGGCGGGTGATGACCTGGTCGTCACAGATCCACTGCGCCTGCAGCCGTTTGCCGTCGCGGAATAGGTAAGGGCCATCGGCCGGTACGTGGTCGGCCGGTTCAGGCACTTCGCGGGCGTTGGCCTGCCACAGGGGCAGGGCACTGCACAGCAGCGCGATGAGCAGGGCGCGGGTTGCGGGCATGACGGATTCCGGAGTCGGGTGACCTGATGCACCCGTGCCCAGCCTAGGCCGTTGCTGCCCGCACGGCATGTGCTATCGGTTGGTTGCGCGCGCTCAATCGCGGCGCAGCCCGCTGCGTCCCGGTGCAACCGGCAGGGCGTCATTGCCCAGTACCACCCGGTTGCGTCCCTGCTTCTTGGCCTGGTACATGGCGGCATCGGCGCGTGCCATTACTCTCTCGTAGTCGGGGTGACCGTCATACAGGGCCACGCCGATGCTGGCACTGATCTCCAGCAGCTGGCCATCGGCCAGGGTGACGGGGGTATCGGCCATGCGCCGGCACAGGCCATCGGCGATCACCAGGGCCTGCCGTTCGTCGACGGCGACCAGCACCACCACAAACTCTTCGCCGCCATAGCGGAACACGTAATCGCTGCCCCGGGTGAACTGGCTGAGGATGCCGGCCACATGCTGCAGGGCGCGGTCGCCGGCTTCGTGGCCATGGGTGTCGTTGATTGCCTTGAAATGGTCCAGGTCCAGCAACAGCACGGCAAAGCCGTCGGATGACTTTTCCGCCAGTTCTATCTCACGGCGCAGCACAGTGGGCAGGAAGCGCCGATTTAGCAGATTGGTCAAGGCGTCGCAGCCGGCATCCAGTTCGCCGATGCGTTCGAACAACATGCCCAGCAGGCTGCGCGCCTGGCTGACCTTGGTGCGTACCTCCTGCAGCTGCGCACTGCGCACGGCGGGGTCGCCGTCCTGCTGCAGGGTGTGCTGCAGCAACTGGTCAACCTCGCTGATCAGGGCGCTGATCTGGCGGGTTTCCGAGCTCTCGCCAAAACTCGGAATACCCTTGTGGTTGAACCACAGGCCGAACTCCGAGCGCGCGAGGGTCTGGAAACCGCCCATGTCGCCCTGCGCCGCAAGTGCGTAAAGCAAGGTGTTTTCCCAGTCCAGCAGCAAGGCGCGCTGGCGTTCGCGCTCGGTGCTGACGTTCTGCACCAGCGAGAACAGGCGGTACGCCGCATCGGTGCGTGATGAACGTTCCCGTGCATTGGAATAGGCAAGTGTCATACCCTCCAGCGCGATATCGAACGAAGCGGTAAGGCTGGCGATGGCCGCGTGTGCGGTTTCGCCATGCCCGGCCTGTTCGCCGATCAACTGGAACAGGCGTTGTTTCAGCACGCGGGTGCCGCGGGTGACCAAGTCCACCGGTATGCCCACGCGTGCGTGCACATCGCCGATGACACGCTGGTGGGCGATCAACTGTTCGACGTCGGCGGTGCTGGCCCGCAGAAGATCACGTACCCAGCGCTGCATCGCCGGTTGCAGGCGCACCCGCACCTGATCATGTGACATCGAGCGTGAGGCACGCGCGTCATTCATCATGACCTTGTAAAAATGTGCGGCGAGTTCGGCGGCATGGCCCTCGGCCAGATCGGCCAGCACGTTGCCTGCGGCGGGGCCGGCAGCCTCGAGGCTGAGTTTCCAGGCGTCGGCCAGCGCGCTGCTGTCGGTGTCGGAAGAGGGATGGGGCGAGGGGGCGATATTCATGCGTACGACCGGTAAAGTGCCAAGAGGCAGCCGGTCATTATCGGCAACAACAGCAGTTTTTTGAGGACTTTGTGTTGATGGTTGAATTCACTGTTTGTTCAAGTTGGGTTGTGCTTGGCGGCATCGGATTGGCTGAATGATCAGCGCCGGTCCGTTTCCGTTGATGGCGTTGGTTGCATTGTTGGCGCTGGCGATTGGTTGGTTCTTCGCGCGTGCGTTGGCACCGGCTGCCGATGGAATGCGCAGCCGTGCCGGCGCGGTGGTGTTGGATGCGTTTCTACTGGGTTTGCTGGGTGCACGCCTGGCCCATGTGGCTATGCATGCCAGTGACTACCTGACGCAGCCGCTGTCCATCATTCGCCTGGGCGATGGCGGTTATTCGATCTGGGCCGGTCTGCTGGTCGCCGCCGCTTATGCGTTGTGGAAAACGCGCCAACGCCTTCTGCGCAAGCCAGTGTTGCTGGGACTCGCCGCTGGCGCGGCGTTCTGGCTGATCGGCGGGATGGCGCTGTTCGCGTTGCAGCGGTCTTCGATTCCGTTGCCCGATGCAGTGCTGGTTGATATGCAGGGCAAGCCGGCGCCGCTGGCCGCCTTCGCTGGCAAGCCCACCGTGATCAATCTTTGGGCGACCTGGTGTGGGCCGTGTCGGCGCGAGATGCCGGTGCTGGAACAGGCGCAGCTGGCGCACCCGCATGTGCAGTTCGTATTCGCCAACCAGGGCGAAACCCGCGACGAAGTTGCCGACTATCTGCGCGCTGAAAAAATGCAGTTGAGCAATGTGCTGCTGGATGCCGACTCGCGGGTGATGCAGCAGACCGGCGCCCGCGCATTGCCGACAACGCTGTTCTTTGCTGCCGATGGGCGGCTGCGCAATGTGCATATGGGCGAGTTGTCGCGCGCCACCTTGGAAGCGCGTCTGCGCGAGATGCAATAACTCCTTTACTGAAAGAGACACACGATGATGCGTTCCCGTTCCATGTTGCTGTTGTTGTCCGCCATGGCGCTGTCGCCGCTGGCCTGCGCACAGACCGCCAGTGCTCCGGCTCCGGCTGCGCCTGCCACCAAGCCGGCCGCGGCCGATGAACCGGCCGTGGTGAAGACCCTGCGTTCGCAGGGAGTGGAGTTCATGGGCACGTTCGAAACGCCGGTTGGCCTGACCGGCTACGCCGGTGTCGCCGGCCAACGCCCGCTGGGCGTGTACGTATCCAAGGATGGCCAGTACGCGGTGGTGGGCACCCTGGTCAACGCCAAGGGCGAAGATGTCAGCGCAGCCAAGCTCAAGGAGCTGGTGTCCGGGCCGATGGGCCAGCAGGCCTGGGCCAAGGTGGAAGCCAGCCACTGGGTCCGCGATGGCAAGGCGGATGCGCCGCGCATCATTTATTCCTTCTCCGATCCGAACTGCCCGTACTGCAATCATTTCTGGCAGGCGGCGCAGCCGTGGGTGGCAGCGGGCAAGGTGCAGATCCGGCAGATCCTGGTCGGCGTGATCCGCGAGGACAGCGCCAACAAGGCTGCGGCGATTCTCGGTGCAGCCTCGCCGGAGCAGGCGCTGGTGCAGAACGAGCGTGATTTCGACAAGGGCGGCATCAAGCCGCTGGCGACGGTGCCGGCTGCGGTACAGGCCAAGCTGCGTGCCAATGAAGCGTTGATGCTTGATCTCGGCTTCCAGGGCACGCCGGGCATTCTGTTCAAGGACGCGGACGGCACGGTGCAGATGCGTTCGGGCATGCCGCAGGGTGATGACATGCAGACCGTACTGGGTCCGCGCTGATCGCTGAATCGGTGGCGGCGATGTAATAGTCTCCGCCACAACAGGCTGACTAAGCTGGCCCCGCCATAAGGAGCCAGCCATGAGTCACGACCACAATCATCTGCCCAGCGAGATCCGCCACGAAAAACCATTGTGGTGGGCGCTGGGACTGACCACCGCTTACCTGGTGGTCGAAGTCATCGGCGCGTTCTGGACCAACAGCCTGGCGCTGCTGTCCGATGCCGCGCATATGGCCACCGATGCGCTCGGGCTGATGATCGCGCTGACCGCCGTGCGCCTGAGCCGGCGCCCGCCCGATGCCAGGCGCACTTATGGTTACGCCCGCCTGGAAGCACTGGGTGCGGTGGCGAACGGCCTGCTGTTGTTCGGCGTTGGCATCTATATCTTGTTTGAGGCCGCGCAACGCTTCCAGCAGCCGCAGGCGATTGCCTCGACCGGGATGATGTGGGTTGCCGCGTTCGGCCTGGTGGTGAATCTGATCGCGATGCGTCTGCTCAGTGCGGGCAGTGGCGAGAGCCTGAACGTCAAGGGCGCCTACCTGGAAGTGTGGAGTGACATGCTTGGCTCGGTGGCGGTGATCATCGGCGGTCTGATCATCCACTTCACCGGCTGGACCTTGGTTGATCCGATTCTGGCGGTACTGATTGGTTTGTGGGTGCTGCCGCGCACCTGGGTGCTGCTGCGCGATGCGATCAACGTATTACTGGAAGGCGTGCCCAAGGGCGTGGTGTTGGCCGATATCGAGCAGGCGCTGCGCGGTCATGCTGGCGTGGCCGGTATCCATGATCTGCATGTATGGGCGCTGGCATCGAGCACGCCGGCCTTGACCGTGCACGTGGTGATGGAAGATGGACAGGCGCCGGACGTACTGCGTCGGCAGTTGGCCGATCTGCTGCATGAGCGGTTTGATATCGACCACGTGACGGTGCAGGTGGAAGCTGATCACTGTGGCGACGATTGTGCTGACAAGAAGGCGGGCGGTGCTGATCATGATCACGAAGGTCATGCGCACGGGCCGGATGATCAAGGTCATCATGGGCATGTGCACCGCTAAAGGTAGTGCCGAGCCATGTTCGGCAGGGGCTTTACCGGTGGCGCTTTGGCATTGTGGGAGCGGCGTAAGCCGCGAAGCTGGCATTGCTGGAATTACCGGAACAACTGCAATCTGATTGATCTTTGGCTTCGCGGCTTACGCCGCTCCTACAAACACCGCTGATGAATTGCCGGCAAGACCCCTTGCCGAGCATGGCTCGGCACTACAGGTGGAACGAAAAACGGAGCCTTTCGGCTCCGTTTTTCATTCAATCAGCCACTAAAAATCAAACAACCGGCTCACGCAGCTCCGGCATGTCCCAGCCCGGCCGCGGTGCGAAACGATCACCGTGCCGGGCCTGCAAGGTCTTCAGCTTCTCGACCAGTACATCCACGCCAGTCGCACGGATATGCTGGATCGGGCCGCCGCGGAACGGGGCAAAGCCGGTGCCGAAGATCACGCCGGCATCGAGCAGGTCGGCATCGGCCACCACGCCGTCGTGCAAGCAGGCTACCGCTTCGTTGAGCAGGGGCAGAATCAGGCGGTCTTCCAGATCCGACGGCGCCTGATAGTCTTTGGCCACTTCAGGCTTCACCGCGCGGCCGTTCTCCCACTTGTAGATGCCCTGGCCGTCCTTCTTGCCGCGCTTGTTCGGCTCCACTGTCGCCAATGCGGCCGGGATCTGCAGGCCCAGGAATGGCGCCAGCTCCTTGCCGACGCCAGCGGCCACGTCCAGGCCCACCGTATCCAGCAGCTCGATCGGGCCCATCGGCATGCCGAATTTGACCGCAGCCTTGTCGATCACCGGGCCGGGGATGCCCTCGGCGTAGGCGGTTGCGGCTTCCAGCATGTACGGGAACAGCACGCGGTTGACCAGGAAGCCCGGGGTGCCGGCGACCGGCACCGGGAACTTGCCCAGTGCCTTGCAGAATGCCGCCAGGCGCTTCTCCGTCTCCGGCGACATGCCGTCGTGGTGGATGATTTCCACCAACGGCATCTGTGCCACCGGGTTGAAGTAGTGCAGGCCGGCAAACTGCGCCGGGCGCTGGATGTGGTCACGCAGCTCGACCAGCGGGATCGACGAGGTATTGGTGGTGAGCAGCGCGTCGGCCTTCATCTTCGGCTCCAGCGTCTGGTACAACTCGCGCTTGGCTTCCGGGTTCTCGATGATGGCTTCGATCACCAGATCAGCCTGGGCCACGCCGTCGCCGGCCAGGTCGGCCTTCAGGCGTGCGGCCACTTCCGGGCGCTTGCTCTCGTCACGGACCTTCTTGTCGAACAAGGCTTGCGCGCGGGCCATGGCCGGGTCGATGAAGCGCTGCTCGCGGTCCTGCAGGGTCACATTGAAGCCCTTGTAGGCGGCCCAGGCAGCAATATCGCCGCCCATCACACCGGCACCCACCACGTGCACATGCTTGATGCCCGAGTCCTTGCCGCCCAGGCCCTTGAGCCGCTCGGTCAGGAAGAAGATGCGGATCAGGTTGCGTGCGGTCGGGCTGCTGGCCAGCTTGACCACGGCGCGGCGCTCGGCGTCCAGACGCTTCTGGATCGGGCTGCCGCCGGTGCGCTCCCAGGTGCTGATCAGCGCGTAAGGCGCCGGGTACTGGTCCTTCTTGGCCTTGCGCGCGACCTGTTTGGCCATCTGCGGGGCCAGGATCTTGCGGGCAAGGAAGGTGTTGGTGGCCCAGGCGGTGGCGCGCTGCTTGAACGGGCGGGTCACCCCCGTCTGTACCAGGGCCACGGCTGCATCCAGCAGTACCGCCGGGGCAGCTACCTTGTCGACCAGGCCGATGGCGCGCGCGGCCGATGCCGACAGGGTACGGCCGGTCAGCATCATGTCCATTGCCGCCGGCGCGCCCACCAGCTGCGGCAGGCGCGAGCTGCCGCCCCAGCCCGGGAAGATGCCCAATTGGGTTTCCGGCAGGCCGATGCGGGTGGATTGGTCGTTGGAAGCCACGCGGTAGCGGCAGGCCAGGGCCAGCTCGGTGCCGCCACCCAGGCAGTGGCCGTGGATCGCGGCCACGGTCGGGCAGGGCAGCTCGGCCAGCTTCTGGTAAACGGTCTGGCCGCGGCGGATGGCGTCGTTGACGGTGCCGCGGCGGTCGAATTCCTGGAATTCCTTCAGATCGGCGCCGGCGATGAAGCCGGCCGCCTTGGTCGAACGCACCACCACGCCCTTGGGCGGGTCGATGGCCAGGCGCTCGATGATGTCGCCCAGTTCCAGCAGCACGTCCTGCGACATGGCATTGACCGGGCTGTCTTTGCGGTCGAGGCTGAGCACAGCCACGCCGTCTTCGCGCAGTTCGGTGTGCCAATGATTGAAGCGGAGCCCGTCGAAGCCTGAAAGCATGGGACGTTCCATCCGGTTGTGTATGGAGAAGACCGCTATGATCCAGAGGTTGTTTCCCCGCCGTCAAATCCCAATGTCAGGAAGTGTGTTGGGCTTATCTGGTCAGCGCCCCGCGAGGCTAACCGAACGGGAGTTAAAAGCTGGTGCGGTACCGCTGCGACAGGGTGCTGAACTTTTGCCGCGAACAGCGGTCTTATTGCCCGACGTCGGTTGGGCTGACAGGAGTGCGGCCCGTTATGGCCGAGGTTGAAACACCGCAGGAGCTGGACCTGGAACTGGTCCGGCGTGTGCAGCGCGGCGAAAGCGCGGCGTTCGATGTCCTGGTACGCAAGTACCAGCATCGGATCATCGCGTTGATCGGGCGCTACATCGCCGACTGGAGTGAATGTCAGGACGTGGCCCAGGACACTTTCGTCCGCGCTTACCGCGCGATCGGGAATTTCCGTGGCGACGCCCAGTTCTATACCTGGTTGCATCGGATCGCAGTGAATACCGCAAAAAACTACCTGGCAGCACACAACCGGCGCCCGCCCACCGACGACATCGAGATCGGTGACGCCGAGCAGTTCGACAGCGGGGTCCGGCTGCGTGACAACGACACGCCCGAGCGTGAGTTGATGCGCCAGGAACTGGAACAGACCGTGATGAAGGCGGTCGACGCGTTGCCCGAAGAGCTGCGCTCGGCCATTACGTTGCGAGAGGTGGAAGGCATGAGTTACGAGGATATCGCGCAGAAAATGGGATGCCCTATCGGAACGGTGCGGTCGCGGATCTTCCGTGCCCGTGAGGCAATCGATGCACAGCTGCGTCCCTTGCTGGATACCCCCAGCGCTACCCGTGAACGGAGTCGCGTATGAGCACGCAAGACCGTAACCCGGCCGCAGCTGCGCCGGACAAATTCGAATTGCATTACCGCCAGCAGCTGTCGGCGCTGGTGGATGGCGAGCTGGCGGCCGATGAGGCGCGCTTCATGCTGCGCCGGCTGGAACACGACAGCGAGCTTTCCGCCTGCCAGGAGCGCTGGCAGGTGCTGGGCGATGTGATGCGCGGCCAAGCCTGCGCACCGGCCCCGCTGGATTTCAGTGCGCGCGTGCGCCAGGCGATGGACGCCGATGCCCAGCAGAACGGGCCGGTGATTGTCGCACCCGCTGCGCCGGGCAAGTCCCGCAGTGGTTGGCGTCGTTGGGGCGGCGGTGCCGCGTTGGCGGCGTCGGTAGCGGCGGTGGCCTTGTTCATGGCCCGTGAGCAGTTGCCCGAGACCAATGCACCTACTCCGGTGATTGCCACTACTGCCGAAGTCGCTCCCGCGCCTGTGCAGCCCTCTGCGCCGACTTCGGCGGATGCGGGCAATGTCGCTGGCCTGGTTGCGGCCGCGCCTGCGGTTGCCGCAGCGGTGAGTCGTCGTCAGGACGCCACGGCCCGCCGTGGCAGCGCCACCCGCACCCAGCAGGCGGCACGCGCCGGCACTGCGCGCATGGCCGAGCCGCAGCGGGCGATTGCCGCCGCACCGGTGCTGCCGGCAACGCCGGCCTTGCGTCAGGACCCGTTCGCCACCGGCAACGGCGTGCTGCATGCCCGGCCCTGGCCGCGCTCGTCGGTTGCGCCGACGCTGTCGCAGGGGGCGCTTAACGCAAGTTTCCCGGCACAGGAGCAGCGTGGGGCGACGTTCTACCCGTTTGAACCGCGCATGCCGGCACAAAGCGCCGACGATGGCGAGTCGCGCAGGCTGTTGCCGCGTCAGTAAGTAGTGCTTGCCGGTCGTCCACCTCTGGGCGACCGGTTTTCCCCGGATTCCAGGTTTGTGCGCTGTGGTTGGGCGTACCGGGCTTGGCTGTTCTTTCCCGCTTTGACTGAATTGGAGGCTCGAGCTGATGACCCCACTTATCCAAAACAAGGTGTTTGGCCTGTTGGCGATGACCCTGCCGTTGGTGGCCTGCGCGCAGAGCCCGGCGCCGAATGCGCCGACCGAACAGGTGGCCGCTACCCGCGCCGCGCCCGCACCGCAGCTGGTGCAGGGCCTGCCTGACTTCACCCAGCTGGTCGATCAGGTCGGTCCGGGCGTGGTCAAGGTGGATACCGTGATTGGCGCCCGCCGCAATCCGCGCACTGCCCAGCAAGGCCCGGACATGGAGCAGATGCCGGAGTTCTTCCGCCGTTTCTTCGGGCCGGACTTCCAGATGCCGGGGCCGGGCCAGCAGGGGCCGGATAGCGGCCCGCGTGGCCGCAGCATGGGCTCGGGCTTCATCATTTCCAATGACGGCTATGTGCTGACCAACCACCACGTCATCGATGGCGCCGAGTCGGTCAAGATCACCCTGAGCGACCGCCGCGAGTTCACCGCCAAGGTGGTCGGCAGCGACGCCCAGTACGACGTGGCCTTGCTGAAGGTCGAAGGCCGCAACCTGCCGACCGTGCGCGTAGGTGACTCCAATACGCTCAAGCCCGGCCAGTGGGTGGTGGCGATCGGCTCCCCGTTTGGCCTGGACCACTCGGTCACCGCCGGCATCGTCAGTGCGCTGGGCCGCAATACCGGTGGCAACGATCAGCGCTATGTGCCGTTCATCCAGACCGACGTGGCGATCAACCAGGGCAACTCCGGCGGTCCTTTGCTGAATACGCGCGGTGAGGTGGTCGGCATCAACTCGCAGATCTTCTCCGCGTCCGGCGGTTACATGGGCATCAGCTTCGCGATCCCGATTGATCTGGCGATGAATGCGGTTGAGCAGATCAAGAAGACCGGCAAGGTCAGCCGTGGCCAGTTGGGTGTGTTGGTCGGTCCGCTGACCAGCGATGCCGCCGAGGGACTCAAGCTGCCGGATAGCCGTGGCGCGCTGGTCAACGAGATGGTGGCGGACAGCGCGGCCGCCAAGGCAGGGATCGAGGTAGGTGACGTGATTCGTATGGTCAATGGCACCCAGATCAACGATGCCAGCGAGCTGCCGCCGATGATTGGCGCGATGGCGCCCGGCAGCAAGGTGCGGATGGGGATCATGCGTGAAGGCAAGCCGCGTGAGGTCACCGTGACCCTGAGCGAGCTGGCTGAAGATGCTGCGCGGCCGGGTAACACCGCCGCCGGTGCCGATGAGGGCAAGCCGCAGGTGGGCGCCAATGCCTTGCTGGGGCTGGAAGTGGCCGACCTGACCGCCGCCGAGCGTCGCCAGCTGGGTCTGGATGCCGGTGAAGGTGTACGCATCACCGGTGTGAACAGCCAGGCCGGCCGCGAGGCACGTCTGGCTCCGGGGATGGTGGTGCTGCAGGTCGGGCGTACCCCGGTAGGCAGTGTCGCCGCGCTGAACCGGGAGCTGGCCGGTTACAAGAAGGGTGACGTGGTCATGCTGCTGATCCGCGCCGGCGCCAACAGTGCCTTTGTCCCGATCCGGGCCGGCGAATAAGCCGCTCAGGCCTTGTCGTGCCTACAGGAGCCGCCTTCGGGCGGCTCCTTTCGTTCATCTGCCGGCCAAACCCTGTGCGGGGGCCGGCTCCGGCATGCGATAATGCCCCGTTATCCTGACGACGCAGCGCCGCCGCCGCCACCTATGTCACATGATTCAATGCGGATGATCCGCAACTTTTCCATCATTGCCCACGTTGACCACGGCAAGTCCACCTTGGCCGACCGCATCATCCAGTTGTGTGGCGGCTTGACCGCGCGCGAAATGGAAGCGCAGGTCCTGGACAACAACCCGATCGAACGCGAACGTGGCATCACCATCAAGTCGCAGTCGGTGTCGGTGCCGTATACGGCCCGCAACGGCCAGACCTACTTCCTGAACTTCATCGATACCCCCGGCCACGTCGACTTCTCCTATGAAGTCAGCCGTTCGCTGGCCGCCTGCGAAGGCGCGCTGCTGGTGGTCGATGCGGCGCAGGGTGTGGAGGCGCAGTCGGTTGCCAACTGCTACACGGCCATCGAACAGGGCCTGGAAGTGGTGCCGGTGCTGAACAAGATCGACCTGCCCACCGCCGATATCGACCGTGCCAAGGCCGAGATCGAGGCGGTGATCGGTATCGATGCCTCCGACGCAGTCGCGGTCAGCGCCAAGACCGGGCTGAACATGGAAGAGGTGCTGGAAGCCATCGTGCACCGCATTCCGCCGCCGGTTGACCGTGGCAGCGACAAGCTGCAGGCGCTGATCATCGACTCCTGGTTCGACAACTACCTGGGCGTGGTCTCGCTGGTGCGCGTGATGCAGGGCCAGATCAAGCCCGGCGACAAGATCCAGGTCATGTCCACCGGCCGTTGGCATCTGGTCGACAAGGTCGGCGTGTTCACCCCCAAGCGCAAGGAAATGCCTGCGCTGCGTGCCGGTGAAGTGGGCTGGATCAATGCCAGCATCAAGGACGTGCACGGTGCGCCGGTCGGCGACACCCTGACCCTGCTGGCCGACCCGGCCGCCGAGCCGCTGCCCGGTTTCCAGGAAATGCAGCCGCGCGTGTTCGCCGGCCTGTTCCCGGTCGACGCCGAGGACTACCCGGACCTGCGCGAAGCCCTCGACAAGCTGCGCCTGAACGACGCCGCGCTGCGCTTCGAGCCGGAAAGCTCCGAGGCGATGGGCTTCGGCTTCCGCTGCGGCTTCCTCGGCATGCTGCACATGGAAATCGTGCAGGAGCGCCTGGAGCGCGAATACAACCTCGACCTGATCAGCACCGCGCCGACGGTGATCTACGAGGTGCTCAAGACCGACGGCAGCATCCTGATGATGGACAACCCGGCCAAGTTGCCGGGGGGCAATGCCGTGGCCGAAATCCGCGAGCCGATCATCCGCGCCAACATCCTCACCCCCGAGGAATACATCGGCAGCATCATCAAGCTGTGCGAAGAAAAGCGTGGCAGCCAGATCGGCATCAACTACATGGGCAGCCAGGTGCAGATCAGCTATGAGCTGCCGATGGCCGAAGTGGTGTTGGACTTCTTCGACAAGCTCAAGTCGGTCAGCCGTGGCTACGCCTCGCTGGAATACCACTTCGTGCGTTTCGAGGCCGGCCCGTTCGCGCGTCTGGACGTGCTGATCAATGGCGACAAGGTCGATGCCCTGTCCTTGATCGTGCACCGCAGCCATGCTGATCGTCGCGGCCGCGAGCTCTGCGAAAAGATGAAGGACCTGATTCCCCGGCAGATGTTCGACGTGGCCATCCAGGCCGCGGTGGGCGCGCAGATCATCGCCCGGACCACGGTCAAGGCCATGCGCAAGAACGTTTTGGCCAAGTGCTATGGTGGCGACGTTTCGCGTAAGAAGAAGCTGTTGGAGAAGCAGAAAGAAGGCAAGAAGCGCATGAAGCAGGTGGGTCGTGTGGAGATCCCGCAGGAAGCCTTCCTCGCTGTGCTGCAGATGGACAAGTAACCGTGATCGGGGGCTTGGGACGCGTGATTGCAGAGGGCGGCATCCGCTTCAGCAATCGCGCATCCGGCGGCCCCCGTCACCAGTCCCATTCCGAAGGAACACCGAATGAAATGGTTTGAAATCATCCTGGTCGTGCTGACCCTGGGCTCGGGCCTGGTGGTGCTGCTGGACAAGTTGTACCTGCGCAAGCGCCGCGCCGAAAAGGCCAGCCTGCTGGACAGCGAAGAGCCGGCGGTAGTGGATTACTCGCGCGCGTTCTTCCCGGTGCTGGCAGTGGTGTTGATCCTGCGCAGCTTCGTGGCCGAGCCGTACAAGATCCCGTCCAGCTCGATGATGCCCAACCTGCTGATCGGTGACTTCATCCTGGTCAACAAGTTCTCCTACGGTTTCCGCCTGCCCATCACCAACACCAAGATCATCCCGGTGTCCGAGCCCAAGCGCGGCGACGTGGTGGTGTTCAAGCCGCCGCACGCGCCTGACCAGAACTGGATCAAGCGGGTGATCGGCCTGCCGGGCGACCGCATCGGCTTTCATGGCGATACCTTGTCGATCAACGGCGTGCCGATGGTCTACGAAGACCGCGGCGAGTACGTCGGCAAGGGCCGTGGCGCAGAAATGACCGGCGCCTCGCTGCTCAGCGAGCAGCTGCCGGGTCGCAGCCATACCATCCTGGAACTGCTGGGTCGTGCCGACCCGCGCGGGCAGGGCGACTGGGTGGTGCCGGAAGGCCAGTACTTCGTGATGGGTGACAATCGCGACAACAGCGAGGACAGTCGCTTCTGGCAGCAGACCCATTTCCTGCCGGAAGAGAACCTGCGCGGCAAGGCCTTCCTGATCTGGCTGAACTGTGAAGGCTGGTTCTGCAAGGGTAGTTTCGAGCCGTCACGTATCGGGACGGGCATTCAATGAGTGGACAACGCGTTTCTGGGGAGATCGCAATGAAGCACAAGCAAGCGGGTATGACGCTGACCTCGTTCCTGATGGTGTTGGCGGTGGTGGGCTTCGGCCTGTACGTGGCAATGAAGCTGTTCCCGATGTACCAGGAGTTCTACGCGGTCAAGACTTCGATGAAGTCCTTGGCCCAGGAACCGGGAAGCTCGGATCCGAACAAGGCGCTGGAGCTGTTCTTCAAGCGCATGGACATCAACAGTTCCGAGTCGGTGACCCGTGACAACATCAAGTTCGAGCGCATCGATGGTGGTGTCCGCATGAACGTCAAGTACGAAGTGCGCCGTCCGCTGGTGGGTAACCTGGACATCGTCGGCAACTTCGAGAATTCGCAGGAATTGACTGGAAGCAGTGTTGACTAGAACGTTCCAACGGGGTGACCTGATCGGTCATCCATTCAAGGATCAGGGTTTGCTGAAGCAGGCCCTGACCCATCGCAGTGCCGGTGCGCCGCATAACGAGCGCCTGGAATTCCTTGGCGACAGCATCGTCAACATGCTGATCGCCGAGGCGCTGTTCACGCGCTGGCCCAAGGCTGACGAAGGCGCGCTCACCCGCGCCCGCGCCTCGCTGGTGTGTGAAGGCGCATTGGCGGTGATCGCGCGCAGCCTGGAGCTGGGCGAGCGGCTGACGCTGGGCCCGGGCGAGATGAAGTCGGGCGGCCACCGCCGCGACTCCATCCTGGCCGACACGGTCGAGGCAGTGGTTGCCGCGATCTACCTGGACGCCGGTTTCGAAGCCTGCCGCGAACGGATCATGCCGTGGTTCGAAGCCTCGCTGTCGGCGGTGCCGGTGGGCAAGCCCGAGAAAGACCCCAAGACACGCCTGCAGGAATGGTTGCAGGCCCGGCAGAAGCCTCTGCCGGTATACGAGCTGGTATCGGAGACCGGCGACGACCACGCCAAGCACTTCCATGTGCGCTGTTGCGTGGCTGACCCTGCCGTAAGTACCGAAGGCGAAGGCACTTCGCGACGGCTGGCCGAACAACAGGCGGCAGCCGCCGCAATAGAGCAATTGGATTCCAAGTGAACGACACCTCCTCTCATCGCTGTGGCAGCGTCGCCGTCATCGGCCGCCCCAACGTCGGTAAATCGACCCTGACCAATGCCCTGGTGGGCGCCAAGGTCAGCATCGTCTCCAACCGCCCGCAGACCACCCGTCACCGCCTGCTCGGCATCGCCACCTACCCGGAAGGGCAGCTGGTGCTGGTCGACACACCCGGATTGCATCGCCAGCAGAAGCGCGCGATGAACCGGGTGATGAACCGTGCCGCCCGGGCCTCGCTGGAAGGCGTGGACGCCGGCCTGCTGGTTATCGAAGCCGGCCGCTGGGACGAAGAAGACACCCTTGCGTTCAACGTGCTGCGCGACGCCGGTATCCCGGTGGTGCTGGTGGTCAACAAGGTTGACCGGATGAAGGACAAGGGGGCGCTGCTGCCGTTCCTGCAGGAGATTACCGTTGGCCGCGACTTCGCTGCCGTGCACCCGATTTCGGCGCTCAAGCGCAACGGCCTGGAGTCGCTGGTACGCGACCTGATCGGCTTGGTGCCGGAAGCCCCGCCAATGTATGGCGAAGACGAAATCACCGACCGCAGTCAGCGTTTCCTGGCCGGCGAGCTGGTCCGCGAGCAGCTGATGCGCCAGCTCGGCGAAGAACTGCCGTACGCCACCACGGTGGAGATCGAGCGCTTCGCCGAAGACGGTGCGCTGCTGCGTATCGGCGCGGTGATCTGGGTCGAGCGCGAAGGCCAGAAGGCGATTGTGATTGGCAAGGGTGGCACCCGCCTGAAGGAAATCGGCGCCAAGGCCCGCCTGCAGATGGAACGGCTGTTCGGTGCCAAGGTGTTCCTGGAAACCTGGGTGCGCGTGCGTGAAGGCTGGTCCGATGACGAGGCCGCGCTGAAGGCCTTCGGTTACGGCGAGCAGTAATTCCTGGCCGGCAATGGCTGGTTCGAAAGGGGCGGCAGCCATGGCGGCCGCCCGCGACTGACACAGGGCAGGGGCGCGACACGCCTGGTTGTTTCGGCTTCTTGCCTGCGCCTTGGGCCCGGCCGCTAAGATGTTGGATGAAGCCTGCGCCGCTACGGCCGCAGGCGGTTGCCTATCCCGACCCACGGCTCCCCCGCAATGCGCATTGAAGACCAGCCCGCTTACGTGCTGCATGCCCGGCCCTGGCGCGAGACCAGTCTGCTGGTCGAGGTGCTGAGCCTGGAGCATGGACGCATCGGCTTGCTTGCGCGCGGTGTGCAGGGGCCGAAGAAACAGGCGCTGCGTGCTGCCCTGCAGCCTTTGCAGGCAATCCGTTTCGATGCGCAGCAAACTGGCGAGTTGGCGCAGCTGCGCCGTGCCGAAAGCCAGGACGTTGCCCCGCGCCTGCACGGTCACGCGATGTTGGCCGGTTTCTATATCAATGAGCTGGTAATGCGTCTGACGCCACGGCAGGACCCGTTACCCGAGTTGTATGTGGCCTATGGCCAGCTGCGTGCGCAGCTGGACCAGCCGGCGACGCTGGCCTGGTCGTTGCGGCGCTTCGAGCGCGACCTGCTGGATGCATTGGGCGTTGGCTTTGACTGGAGCAGCGCCGCCGACGGCGAGCCGATCGATCCGGCCGCCCGCTATCGGCTGGACCCGCTGCAGGGCCCGTTACGCCTGCTCAATGAACGCAACAACGAGCGCCGCACCTTGGCCACCGGCAGTGCCTTGCTGGCGCTGGCCC
Source organism: Stenotrophomonas sp. STEN240 (assembly GCF_056756175.1). Lineage (NCBI taxonomy): Bacteria > Pseudomonadati > Pseudomonadota > Gammaproteobacteria > Lysobacterales > Lysobacteraceae > Stenotrophomonas > Stenotrophomonas sp. STEN240. The sequence goes on from NZ_JBRRBO010000014.1 coordinate 35,384, forward strand.
TGGACCAGCAGCCCCGCAACAGCGACCTGGCCAGCCTGCGCCTGCAGATGCGTGCGGTATTGCTGCATCACCTCGGCGGGCGTGGATTGAAATCCTGGGAAATGCTGGGCGAACTGGCCCGCCCGCAAGCGTAGTGCCGAGCCACGCTCGGCAGGCGCAGTACCCAAAATCCAACCGTAGTGCCGAGCCATGCTCGGCAAGAGGCTTTACCGGGAACGCCCCTGCCGAGCATGGCTCGGCACTACATCGGGCATTTGAGGGGATCAGCGCAGCAGTGCGCTGACGGCGCTGCCGAACTGCTGGCGTGCCTGCATCGATGCGGGGTCGTGGTTCAACTGGCGCACCGCATAGGCCAGCCGCGAAGCACCGACAAAACCGCAACTGGCCTGCAGTTTGTGCAGTTGTGCATGCAGGGTTTTATCGTCGTGTTCTTCCAGCGCGTGGCTGACCGCATCGCGGGTGCTGGGCAACTCGGACAGGAACAATTCGCGCAGTGCACGAACATGCGCCTGTTGCCCATTGAGCGCGTTCATCGCCGCTGATTCGTCCCAATCCAGCGCGGCTTCGGCAACCTCGCCCTCGGCCTTTGTCGCTGACTTGGCCAGGGCGCGGCGCACGCTTTTGAGCAAAGCATCGCGACTGATGGGCTTGACCAGCGTTTCCTGGAAACCGGCCTGTTGCAGCGTGCGTTGTATTTCCTGGCTGGTGTCGGCGGTATGCGCCAGCGCAACGGTGTGCGGATGCCGCTCACGCAGAATGCGCAGCAGGTTGGCGCCGTTGCCGTCGGGCAGATTCACATCGAGCAGCCACATGTCGTAAGCGCCGGCCTGGGCCAGGCGCAGCGCACTGGCGCAGGAATCGGCGATATCAACCTTGGCCGGCAGCGATTCCAGCACGAACTGGAAGAAGCCCTGGCTGGTCATGTCGTCCTCGACCAGTAACAGGCGCGGTAGGTTTCCTTGGTGATGCGTATTCATCTGCTGCCTCCATGTCAGCTACAGCCCGCATATTAGCGAGGGCGTGGCGTTGTGCAAGCCGTCGGGGTGTTCGCGGCGCGCATCTGCGACAATGTGCGCCCTTTTGCCCGCAGCCTTTTGCCACGTGGCCCGATCCAGATCCCCCCGCATAGACAAAACCCCGTTCCAGACCGACATCCTCGACCTGAGCCACGATGGCCGTGGCGTTGCGCGCCGCGACGGCGAGGGCGGCAAAGTCACCTTCATCAACGGTGCACTGCCGGGTGAAACGGTGATGGCTGAACAGACCGGCAAGAGCCGGCATTTCGACGAAGCCAAGACGGTGGAAGTGCTCAAGGCCTCGCCGGATCGCGTGCAGCCGCGCTGCCCGCATTTCGGCGTGTGTTCCGGCTGCGTGCTGCAACATCTGGAAGAGTCGCAGCAGATCGTGGCCAAGCAGCATGTGCTGACCGAGAACCTGACCCGCATCGGTCACGTCAGCCCTGGCAGCGTGTTGCCGGCGCTGGTGGGTGACAGCTGGGGCTATCGCCGCAAGGGCCGTTTTTCGGTGCGCCGCGTCGAGAAGAAGGACAAGACCCTGGTCGGCTTCCGCGAGCTGGACCCCCGTTTTGTTGCCGACCTGTCGCAGTGCCTGACGGTAATCCCGGAGATCGGCAGCAAGGTTGCGGCACTGTCCGAATTCATCGAGACGCTGGATGGCAAGCGTGACATCCCGCAGATCGAGTTCATCGCCGGCGATGCCGCCATCGCGCTGACCGTGCGCCACCTGCAGCCGCTCAGCGATGCGGATCGGCAGGCATGGATCGCGTTCGGCCAGGCACACGGTTTTGCGATCTACCTGCAGTCCGGTGGCCTGCACACGGTTGCACCGTTGTGGCCCGCCGAGGGCGTGGCGCTGTCGTTCGCGTTGCCGCAATGGGATGTGGAGCTGGCGTTCCAGCCGCTGGATTTCATCCAGGTCAATGCCAAGCTCAACCAGAAGATGATCGCGCATGCGCTGACTCTGCTGGACGCACAGCCGGACGAGCGCGTGCTTGACCTGTTCTGCGGTCTGGGCAATTTCACCTTGCCGCTGGCGCGCACCGTGCGCGCAGTGGTCGGCGTGGAAGGTGAGGCCGGTCTGGTCGCGCGCGCCAAGGAAAACGCCGAGCGCAATGGTTTGCACAACGCCGAGTTTTACGCCGCCGATCTGACCCTGGATCAGAGCAGTGCGCCGTGGATGCAGCAGGGCTTTGACAAGCTGTTGTTGGATCCGCCGCGTTCGGGCGCGATCGACGTGCTCAAGCAGTTGCCGCTGGATCAGTTCAAACGCATCGTCTACGTCAGCTGCCACCCGGGCTCGCTGGCCCGTGATGCCGGCTACCTGGTCAATGAGCGGGGCTTTACCCTGGTTTCCGCCGGTGCGATGGACATGTTCCCGCATACCGCGCATGTGGAAAGCATTGCCGTGTTCGAGAAGCACTAAGCCATGGGCATCGAGATCGAACGCAAGTTCCTTGTCACCGATGACAGCTGGCGCGCTGCCGCGCATGCGGTGATTCCGATGGCGCAGGGCTATATCAACGATATGGCGGCCATGGACAGTGGCGCGCAGAAAGCCTCGGTGCGGGTGCGCATCCAGGGCGAGGAGGCGTACTTGAACATCAAGTCGCGCGAGCTCGGCCATACCCGCCAGGAGTTCGATTACCCGGTGCCGGTCAGTGAGGCGCGGGAGCTGCTGCAGCTGTGCGTTGGTGGCCTGATCGACAAGCGCCGGCACCTCGTTCAGCACGGCGGATTGTTGTGGGAAGTGGACGAGTTTCTCGGCGACAACGCCGGTCTGGTGGTGGCCGAAGTGGAGCTGGAAAGCGCCGACCAGGTGTTCGCCAAGCCTGATTGGGCCGGTGCGGAAGTGACCGACGAATTGCGTTATTACAATCTGGCCTTGGCGTCGAAACCCTATTGCCAGTGGTAAAACGCTGTTTGTAGGAGCGGCGTCAGCCGCGAAGCCGATAGCCACCGGGTAACCGGGTTTGTTGCAATTGCAGATATGTGTCCATCGGATGTGCCACCGGCTTCGCGGCTGACGCCGCACCAACGGCATTGCTGGTGAAGCCCCTGCCGAGCATGGCTCGGCACTACATTGGATATTAGGAACCCTCATGCGCATCGATATCTGGTCCGACGTCGTCTGCCCCTGGTGCTGGATCGGCAAGCACCGCTTCCAGCGTGGCGTTGAGCTGCTGGGTGAGGACGCGCCGCAGTTGGACGTGCACTGGCATCCGTTCCTGCTTGATCCGGAGGCGGGCACCACGCCGGTGCCGTTGATGGAGGCCTACGCGGCCAAATTCGGCGGGGTCGAGCGTACCCAGCAGATGCTGGCGCAGACCCAGTCCGCTGCCCAGGCCATGGGCCTGCCAATGGATTTCAGCCAGGGCCAAGTCAAGGTCAGTACCCTGCCGGCACATCGGCTGCTGTGGCTGGCCGGGCAGTACGGTGTGCAGGAGCAGGTCGGTGAGGCGTTGTTCCGCGCGCATTTTGCCGAAGGCCGCAATCTGGCCGACCCGCAGGTATTGATCGCCGCCGCTGCTGCCGGCGATATCCCGGCCGAGCGGGTGCAGGCCATGTTGGCCTCGGACGAGGGGCTGGCTGAAGTCCAGGCCGGGATCGGCCAGGCGCAGGCGCTGGGCATCCAGTCGGTGCCGACCTTCGTCATCAACGGCCAGTACGCAGTGCAGGGCGGGCAACCGCCGGAAGTATTCGCCCAGGTGCTGCGCAAGGTAGCCGCTGAACAGGCACCCGCGCCGGCTGCCAGCCAGGATGAACAGGCCTGTGGCCCGGATGGCTGCAGCGTCTGAACGCGGGCTCTGACGCGGCGGGCGCCATCTGCGACAATGCTCCGCTAGGCCGCAGTCCGCGGTGGATTGGAGTCCTTGCATGCTTTTGATCGGCGTTGCCGGTACTGAACTGAGCGCCCAGGAGCGAGGCTGGCTGCAGCACGACGCGGTGGCCGGGGTGGTGCTGTTCAAGCGCAACTTCGCCTCGCGTGAGCAGGTCACGGAACTGACCGCGGCGATCCGCGCCGCCACCGCGCGGCCGCTGCTGATCACCGTCGACCAGGAAGGCGGGCGCGTGCAGCGTTTCCGCGACGGCTATGCCGAGCTGCCGCCGCTTGAAGGCTTCGGCAAGCTGTATGCAAGCGATCCGGACGCCGCCCTGGCGCTGGCCGAACAGCATGCCTGGTTGATGGCCAGCGAAATCCGCGCCACCGGGCTGGACCTGAGTTTTGCCCCGGTGGTGGACGTGGGCCATGCCAACCTGGCCATCGGTAACCGTGCATTCGGCGAAGATCCGCAGGTGGTTGCTGCACTGACCGCAGCCTATGTGCGCGGCATGCATTCGGTCGGCATGGCGGCCACGCTCAAGCATTTCCCCGGCCACGGCACGGTGCGCGAAGACACCCATGTGGACACCGCCGTCGACCCGCGCCCGCTCTCCGAAATTGAAGCGCACGACCTGATACCGTTCCGTGCCGGCATCGCTGCCGGTGCCGATGCGGTGATGATGGCCCATGTCATCTACCCGCAGGTGGCACCCGAGCCGGCAGGCTATTCGCCGCGCTGGATCAATCAGATCCTGCGTGAGCAGATGGGCTTCCGCGGCGTGGTGTTCTCCGACGACATCGGCATGGCGGCGTCGTTCGCGGCCGGTGGGGTCAAGGCCCGGGTCGATGCACACCTGGATGCCGGCTGTGACGTGGTGCTGGTGTGCCACCCGGAGCTGGTCGAAGAATCGCTGCAGGCCGTGTCCGGCCGCAGCTTGAACACCGCCGCGCTGCTGAGCCTGATCGGCCGCGGCGCGATGGGCTGGGGCGGCCTGCTGGCCGATGCCCGCCACACTGATACCCGTAATCATCTGTCTGAAAACCTTGGAAGAACCGCCTGATGTCCAGCAAACTCACTCTTGAACAAGCCGTGGCCCAGGCCGACCTGCTGGTCGACCGCCCCACCATCGACACCGCCATCGCCGGCATCGCCGACGCCATCGCGCGCGACTACAAGGGCGAAGTGCCGGTGTTCATCTCGATCATGAACGGCGCGCTGCCGTTCGCCGGCCAGCTGGCGCTGGAGCTGGGCGCACGTGGTCAGGACGCGCAGTTCGACTACATGCAGGCCTCGCGTTACCACGGCGAGAGCGGCGGCGACCTGGTCTGGAAGCACCGCCCGGTGTCGGCCCTGTTCGGCCGCCGGGTGATTCTGGTCGACGACATCCTGGACGAAGGTTTCACCCTGCAGGGCGTGCGCGAATGGTGCCTGGAGCAGGGCGCTACCGATGTGCGCATCGCCGTGCTGACGGTGAAGAAGCACGACCGCTGCCTGGCGGGCGTCAAGGCCGACTACTCCGGCATCGAGCTGCCCGACCGTTTCGTGTTCGGCTTCGGCATGGACGTCAACGAAGCGCTGCGCTCGCTGCCGGCCATCTACGCAATGAAGCAGTAATACCGGCAGCCGATGCCTGGCATCGGCGATCGGTTTGACCGCACACAGGCCACGCCATGCGCGTGGCCTGCGCGTGCCCAACGGGAACATCAGGAATGAGCATGGAACCTATTGCCCTGGCCGTGATCGGCGGCACCGGCGTTTACAAGTTGGCGGCGCTGGACGATGTCCAGACCCATGAAGTGGAAACCGCCTACGGCGCCCCGTCCGGCCCGGTGCGGGTGGGCATGTTGAACGGCCAGCGGGTGGCGTTCCTTGCCCGCCACGGCGAAGGTCATTCGATCCCGCCGCACAAGATCAACTACCGCGCCAATCTGGCCGCGCTCAAGCAGCTTGGCGCCAGCCGGGTGCTGGCCTTGAACACGGTGGGTGGCATTGGTGACAACTTCGGCCCGCGCGTGCTGGCCTGTCCGGACCAGCTGATCGACTACACCTGGGGCCGCATTTCCACGCTCAGCGAGGAGCCCGGCAGCGAGGTGCTGCATGTGGACTTCGGCCACCCCTATACCCCCGCGTTCCGCGCCAAGGTGCTGGCGGCGGCCAAGGCCAAGGGTGTGGCGATGCAGGACGGCGGCTGCTACGGCGCCACCCAGGGGCCGCGGCTGGAAACCAATGCGGAAATCGCGCGGATGCGCCGTGATGGCTGTGATCTGGTCGGCATGACCGGCATGCCCGAGGCCGGGCTGGCGCGCGAACTGGGGCTGGAATACGCCTGTCTGGCGATTGTGGCCAATTGGGCCGCCGGCTGCGGTGACGCGGCAGAGATCACCATGGCCGAGGTTTTGGCCAATGTGGACGCAGCTTCGTCTGGTTTGCCGACTTTGGTGGGTGAATTGGCCCGGGGGTGATTGTCATCCCGGCTTAAGCTTTGCATACTCCGCCAGTGCGCTTCATTCAGCGTACATCAATCCATTCATCGAAGAAGGTCTCGCATCACCATGCCGAACGGTACCGTCAAGTGGTTCAACGACGCCAAGGGATTTGGCTTCATCTCACCGGAGGACGGCAGCGCCGATGTCTTCGCGCACTTCTCCGCGATCAATTCCAAGGGCTTCCGCAGCCTGCAGGAAGGCCAGCGCGTCAGCTATGACGTGACCCAGGGCCCGAAGGGCGCCCAGGCTTCGAACATCACGCCGGCCGAGTAATCCACCCGGCTGTGCGGAAAAACCCCGCTTCGGCGGGGTTTTTTTTTAGCAAAGGCGGTCGCCCAGGGAGGGACTGTAATGAACAAGACACTGGATATCGCCATCGTCGGCTACGGCACGGCCGGCCAGGCGCTGGCGGTACTGCTCTCGCGCGACGGGCACCGGGTGCAGGTGTTCGAGCAGGCGGCCACGCCGGGTCCGGTAGGGGCGGGCTTCCTGCTGCAGCCCAGTGGCCTGCAGGCGCTGTGGCAGATGCAGCTGATGCCGCAGGTGCTCGAGCACGGCGCGGTGGTGCGCCGCCTGTATGGCGAAACCCCGTGCGGGCGCGCGGTGATGGACATGAACTATGCCGGGCTGGACGCGCGCTTGTGTGGCGTCGGCATGCAGCGCGGGGCCTTGTTTTCGCTGTTGGACGCAGCCTGGGACGGCCGCCAGGCGCTGCGCGTGGACAGCCGCATCGGCGCCATCGATGACAGCCTGCAGCGCGTACAGGACCAGCACGGCCACTGGCACGGGCCATTTGATCTGGTGATCGCCACCGACGGCTCCGCCTCGGGGCTGCGCGCGCAGGTGCAGGGCACGCGGCTGGACCGGGTTTACCCGTGGGGCGCGCTGTGGTGCCTGCTGCCGCGCGGGGACTGGCAGCACGGCGATGAGCTGCGCCAGCGCTATGTGGCGGCGCGCAAGATGATCGGGCTGTTGCCGGTGGGCAGCCGCCCGGGCGACAGCGAGCAGCGCCTGAGCTTCTTCTGGAGCCTGCCGCGCGATGGTTTCCAGGCCTGGGAGCGCGATGGTCTGGAGCCGTGGCTGGATGAGATCGCCACGCTGTGGCCGCAGGCACGCGAGCGCCTTGCCGGGGTCCGCTTGCAGACGCAGCTGGCCCGCGCCAGTTACCGCGATGCGGTGATGGACCGCTGGTACCGCGGCCGGCTGGTATTGGCCGGCGACGCCGCACATTCGATGAGCCCGCAGTTGGGGCAGGGCGTCAACATGGCGCTGATGGATGCGATGGCCTTGCGTGATGCCCTGCGTGCGCAGCCGGACATCGACGCGGCGCTGGCGCAGTACCAGCAACTGCGCAAGGCGCATGTATGGCTGTACCAGTTCTGGAGCCGCTGGCTGACGCCGATTTTCCAATCCGATCGCGATTGGGTCGCCAACGGCCGTGACCTGCTGTTCAAGCCGATGGGGCGCATGCCCGGCGGACGCGGCCATATGCTGCGCGTGTTGAGCGGCACCCAGCACGGACTGTTCGGCAAGCTGGCACTGCAGGATGACTTCATCGCAGCCTTGGCCGAGGTCGCCGTGAAGCGCTGAACGACGCGCAGGCGACGGGCGCATGCGGCAGAATCAAGGGCGGTCCTCCCCGAGTCGCCGCCATGCTGCCGCAGCCGCCACCGTTTGAAACCCATGTCGTCGACAACCAGCCGCCGCCGTTCGGCGAGCGCGATCTGTGGCTGGATGATCAGGTTCTGCAGCAGAGCGTGGCGCGCGAAGGTGCGCAGGCTTTTACAGCCGTATTGCAGCAGTACGGCGCACTGGCTGGCGGCGAGCTGTACCGGATCGGCTTTGATGCCAACAGGCAGCGGCCGCTGCTGCGTACCCACGACGCGCAGGGCAACCGGATCGACAGCGTTGATTTCCATCCGGCCTACCACCGCTTGATGGCCGCGGCGAAAACCCGTGGCGTCGCCGGTTTGTCCTGGCGCTCACCGCAGCCGGGCGCGCACGTAGCGCGCGCCGCACTGAGTTACCTGCATCATCAGGCCGAGGCCGGCACCAGCTGCCCGTTGACCATGACCCATGCCGCAGTACCGGTGCTGCGGCAGGAGCCGGCGTTGGCCGAGTGGGCCAGCAAGGCGGCAGCGCCGTTCTACGACGCCCGTGACCTGCCCATCGGCGACAAGCCGGGCATCACCGTTGGTATGGGCATGACCGAGAAGCAGGGCGGCTCGGATGTGCGCAGCAATACCACCTTGGCCACGCCTTTGGCGGGCGAGGGCGAGTACAGCCTGGTCGGGCATAAATGGTTTTTCTCCGCGCCGATGTCCGACGGCTGGCTGGTATTGGCGCAGGCGCCGGGCGGCTTGAGTTGCTTCCTGATGCCGCGTCGACTTGCCTGTGGGCGGCGTAATAATTTTCACCTGATGCGGCTCAAGGACAAGCTCGGCGACTGGGCCAATGCGTCCAGCGAAGTGGAGTTCTGCGGCGCCTGGGCGCGCCGTGTAGGTGACGAGGGGCGTGGCGTGGCGACCATCATCGAGATGGTGATGCTGACCCGGCTCGATTGCATGCTGGGCTCGGCCGCGCAGATGCGCATGGCCTTGGCGCAGGCGCTGCATCACGCGCGGCACCGGCGCAGCTTCGGCAAGCGCTTGGTCGAGCATCCGTTGATGGCCAATGTATTGAGCGATCTGGCCATCGAATCGGAGGCGGCCACCACATTGGCGATGCGTGTGGCTGGTGCGGTGGACGCCGCAGGCCATGATCCGCAGCAAGCGGCATTTGCACGCATTGCCACCGCCATCGGCAAGTTCTGGATATGCAAGCGCGCACCGGCCTTCGTCAACGAAGCGCAGGAATGCCTGGGTGGCGCCGGTTACGTGGAAGAGTCGATGTTGCCGCGTCTGTACCGGCAGGCGCCGTTGAACTCGATCTGGGAAGGCAGTGGCAACGTGCAATGCCTGGACGTGCTGCGCGCACTGCAACGCGAACCGGAAACCCGGGGTGCGCTGCAGGCTGAGCTGCAGCAGGTTGCCGGGCGCGACGCTGGCTACGATCACGCGCTGGATGCTGTGCTGACCCAGCTGCAGGGCGCTGAACTGGAACAGGCCGGTGCGCGCAGCCTGGTCAGCGGTATTGCGGTGTTGTTGCAGGCAGCGGCCTTGTTGCGCGCAGGCAGCCCGCTCGCAGCATGGTTCGTGCAGACACGGTTACCGCGTGCGGCCGGTGTGTATGGCGTCCTGCCGGCGCAAGTTGGGTTTGGCGAAATACTGGAACGGGCGCTGCCGCACAGCTGATCAGCCGGCGCCGTCCAGCGTGGCATCAAAGGGCACGACGCGGTTGCGGCCGCTGCGCTTGGCCCGGTACAAGGCAGCATCGGCCTTGCGCAGCAAGGTCAGGCCGGCCACGCCATCGACCGGGTAGGTCGCTACACCCAACGAGGCGGTGATCGGCGGCAGCGTTTTGCCGGCCAGCGGCACGCTCATCTGCGACAGGGCAAGGCGCAGTTCCTCTGCCTGCCGCAGCGCATTGCTGTTGTCCGATTCGGGCAGGATCACGGTGAACTCCTCGCCGCCATAGCGGCAGGCGATGTCTTCGCCGCGCAGGCGCGAACTCAGCAGCTGGCCAATGGCGGCCAGCAACGCGTCGCCGCCGCCGTGACCGTGGGTGTCATTGAACTGCTTGAAGTGATCCACATCCAGCATGATCACCGACAGCGGGAAGTCGCGGCGGCCGCAGCGGGCGATTTCCCGGGTCAGCGATTCTTCCAGGTAGCGGCGGTTGTACAGGCCGGTCAATGGATCGCGGATGGACTGCAGCCGCAGTGACTCGCGCAGGCGCAGGTTACTCAGCGCCAATGACAGCTGCTCCACCGCCGATTCGGCGATGTGCAGGCGCGGCAGCGGGCCAGGGCCGGCGCCGGACAGAAACAAAAAGCCGATCTGCGTGCCTTGTGCCGACATCGGGATGCAGGCGGTGGCCACGCTTTTTCCGGGCTCGGGCCGAGTGATGTGCGGGCAACTTGCGTCGCGCAGCAGATCATCGATGACATGCGGTTGCCCACGGCGGATTGCCCAGCAATCGCTGGGTACCAGGAACGCACTGGTTTCGATCAGTGGCGTACCCCAGCTGACGATGTTTTCGGCGCGGTCATTGGATGCTCGCAGCAGATAGACCGAGCCGGCGACATTGGGCATCAGCGCTTCCAACGTACGTGCGCTGATGTCCAGTGCTTCCTCCGGATTGGCGCAGCTCTGCAGCAGGCCGGTGTAGCGCCCCAGCGTCTGCAGGTCGGCGCTGGAGCGCTCGATCTGTTCCAGGTTGCCGGCCAATTGCTGGCTGGCGTTGGCTGCGCGTTTTTCAGCGCGGCTGCGGCGTCGCAGTTCGGACAGCAGGATGCCGTACACCGAGGCGACCACGGCCAGGCCAAACGGAATGCCGGCAAACGCCAGGCCCAGCAGCAGGTCGGCACTGCGGCGCGAGCTGGCGGCGCGTTCCACCAGCAGCTCGTGTTCCTGCTCGACCATGGTCCGCACCTGTTCGCGGATGGCGCTGGTGGTGCGGGATGCGGTCTGGTTGATTGCCGCGCGGGCGCTGTCCAGGCCCTGCGCATCGAAGATGTCGACCACGTGCTGGATCTGCTGCAGCCGCCGGTTCACCAGCTCCTTGAGCTTGCTGGCGTTGTGCACCTGGTCGGGATTGTCGGTAACCGATCTGGACAGCGCGGCCAGCAGCAGTGGCAGGCGCTCGACGCTCATCTGGTAGTCCAACAGATAGGCTTGGCTGCCGGTCAGCAGATAGCCACGTTCCGCCGACTCGGCATCCAGCACCGTCGACTGGATCTCGTCGATGCGGCTGATGACTTCATGGGTGTGTGCCACCAGCCGTGCGTCGGCAATGAAGTGTCGCGCACCAACAAAAACACCAACGCCAATGGCGACAAAAACCAGCGCCGAGAATATCAGCGCGAATTTACTGCTAGTGCGTTTCTGCATCGCGCCCTTGACCGCATGACCAAGGTGATGCGCGCGTGCTGCCATGCGCGCTGGATCACCTGCCCGCTCGGATGGTTTGCATCCGGCCCCCGATGGCATCACGCATCCCGCGCGAATGCCACGCAGCCGTCACCTGACGGCTGCGCGGTGAAGTCTATCAATGCTTGGCTGCGTCCGCCTTGTCGCGTGCGTGCTCGGCGGCATCGTGGGCCTCATCGGCCACCTTCTGTGCGGCGTTCGCAGTAGCGGCACTGGCATCAGCGGCAGCGTCCTTGGCTGCTACGGAAGCATCATCGGCAGCTTTGCTGGTGGCGTCAGCGGCCTTGTCCAGGGCTTGTTGCGATTCGGCGGCTGCACTGCGGGTAGCAGCTGCTGCGGAATCGGCCGCATCGCGGGTGGCGTCGGCAGCCGAAGCGGCCGCGTTGCGTGCGGCATCACCGGCGTGGTCAGCGGCTGCGGCGGCATCTTGTTTGGCCTGCTCGGCGTTGCGGTCATTGCACCCTGCCAGCGCCAGAATCAAGCCTGCGGCCAGTACGGGGATAAATGATTTCATGGGCCTCTCCGTTGTCTGAGTGATGGCCACAGCCTAGGTGCTGGCGTATTCAGATCGCGTCAAGACCAAGCTTTCCAGAGGGCATCGGTTAAGCAAGTTGATGCGCGCAAGCCAGTGGGTTGCCTGCGCGGTGTTTGCTGCAGGCGATACATCCACTCTTGACGATGAAGACGGCTCATCGCGTGCGGCAACGCGGGAGGAACAGCGTCGTGTGCGCCGCAGACGGGGCAAGGGCCAGACATGGATGTCGTGGCGGCGCGTGCCTGTTGCGTTGTTGTCGCGCATCGCTGCGCTGGTGAGCCCTGGCGTCTGCGCGGGACTGGGCCTGCGCAACCGCTCCGGCAATCGCTGTGCAGGGCGATGGCGGGTATGCGAGCTGGTTGCCGCAGCCATGCGCTGGTGTCGCGCGGTTTGCTGCAGGCAAAAGAAAAGCCGCTGGCGAACCAGCGGCTTTTCAAGACTAGCTTGGAAGCAGAAGTTATTACTTCTTGGCTTCTTCAGCAGCGTCCTTGGCCTGGCCAGCAACGTCTTCAGCAGCCTTGGCAGCGTCAGCAGCGGCGCCAGCAGCAGCGTCGGTGGTGGCAGCAGCAGCGGCGCCAGCAGCTTCGCCAGCGGCGTCAGCAGCGGTAGCGGCGGTGTCAGCAGCAGCCTGGGCAGCGTCGGCGGTAGCAGCGCCGGCGGTAGCAGCCTGGTCAGCAGCGACCTGTGCTTCCGAAGCAGCCTGGTTGGCGTCAGCGGCAGCGTCAGCAGCCTGTTCCTGCTTCGAGCAGGCGGTCAGGGCCAGACCCAGGGTCATCGCGATCAGCAGCTTGTTGATGCTCATTTGTGAATCCTCGTCGTGAAATTAGGCAACGCGCCATTGCGCGCCGGGAACATGATGACAAGCCCATTTTGACTGTCAAGCGGTCCCGCATTCAGGTTTGAAAATATCTGAAATTTTTCAATCAAATCAATTCAATGGCGATAGCGGTTGCTTCGCCGCCGCCGATGCAGAGGGATGCAATGCCCCGCTTGAGGCCGCGTGTGCGCAATGCATTTACCAGCGTAACCACCAAGCGGGCACCCGAAGCGCCGATCGGATGACCCAATGCACAGGCACCACCGTTGACGTTGATCTTGGCATGCGGGATGCCCAGTTCGCGGATCGGTGCCATGGCCACCACAGCGAAGGCTTCGTTGATTTCGAACAGGTCAACGTCGCCGATGTTCCAGCCGGCTTTTTCCAGCACCTTGGTGATCGCGCCGATCGGTGCGGTGGTGAACCACTCCGGTTCCTGCGAGAAGGTGGCATGCGCGGCGATGCGGGCCAGCGGCTGCACGCCGCGCTTGGCGGCATCGTCGGCAGACAGCAGTACCAGCGCGGCGGCGCCGTCGGAAATGCTGGAGGAACTGGCGGCGGTGACGCTGCCGTCCTTCTTGAAAGCCGGGCGCAGGGTAGGGATTTTGCTGATGTCCGACTTGCCCGGCTGCTCGTCCTGGTTGAACTCCACTTCACCCTTGCGGGTGGCAACCTTGACGGCAACGATCTCATCGGCAAACGCACCATTGGCCACGGCGGCCTGGGCACGGCTGACCGACTCGATGGCGTAGGCGTCCTGTTCTTCGCGGGTGAAGCCGAACTTGGCCACGGTGGCCTCGGCAAACACGCCCATGGCCTGGCCGTCGTACGGATTGGTCAGACCGTCCCACGCCATGTGGTCCACCGCCTGGAAATTGCCGTAGCGGTTGCCGGTGCGCGAATTAGGCAGCATGTGCGGGGCGTTGGACATGGATTCCATGCCGCCGGCGACCACGATGCTGGCCGAGCCGGCCTTGATCAGGTCATGGCCCAGCATGATGGCTTTCATGCCCGAGCCGCAGACCTTGTTGAGGGTGGTGGCGCCGGTGCTGGTCGGCAGGCCGGCGGCCAGCGCGGCCTGGCGGGCCGGTGCCTGGCCGAGGTTGGCGGGCAGCACGCAGCCCATGATCACTTCGGACACGTCGCTGGCAGGGATGCCGGACTGCTGCATGGCCGCGCTGATCGCGGCTGCACCGAGGGTCGGGGTGGGGACGCCGTTGAACTGGCCAAGGAAGGAGCCAATGGCGGTACGCTTGGCGGCGGCGATGACGATGTCAGACATGAGCAATCTCGGTTATACCTTGCGGCAATTATCGAACGTCCGCGGGGCCGGGCACATTGGACCAACGGCACATCCCCACAGACAGGGGATTGTCGTTGCAGTATAGAAGGTAGCCGGAGCGCTACCGAAATCAGGTAATACCTGAATTGGCGAATCATCCACAGGACGGAGGGGAAAGTAATGAGCAGTGCAATGGAAAGCCGTAGCGTGGCGCGCGGCGTATTGGTCAGTTCTTTGGCGCTGGCGTTGGCCGCCTGCGGAAGTGGCAGTGGACCCAAATCCGATCCGCCGCCGCCGGTGACACCACCGGTGAACCCGCCGCCAACCACCAAACCGCCCGTCGTCACCCCACCAGTGACCCCGCAACCGGCGTTTGACGCCCACTTGGCCTTGACCAATACCAAGGCCGCGCATGCGATGGGCCTGACCGGTGCTGGCTACCCCATCGGCGTGATCGATTCGGGGGTGATGCGCAACCACCCGACGCTGGCGGGGCGGGTGCTGTCCAATCGCAACTACATCAGTTCAACCCAGAACAACCTGTCGGTGGACGACGTGGTCGGCCACGGCACCACGGTGGCGCAGCTGGCTGCCGGCGCACCCGCCGGGCAATGGCCGGGCGGTATCGCGCCGGGGGCGCAGATCCTGTCGGCACGCATCATCGCCGACAAGGCACCTACCGACGACGGTTCCGGTAACGGCAATGAGGTGACCGGCGCGCTGGGTCTGGCGCCCATCCATGCCGACCTGATCCGCGACGGCATGCGCATCATGAACAACTCCTGGGGCGGCCTGTACTGGACCCGGCCTACGGTGACCGCCGAGATCGCCAACGAGTACCGCCCCTTCATCAAGGACAATGACGGCCTGGTGGTGTTTGCCACCGGCAACGAGTCCAAGGCCAATCCGTCGGACATGGCGGCGCTGCCGAGCAAGGTGGGCGGCCCCGGTACCTACCCGGCGGCGGACCTGGAGCGCGGCTGGTTGGCGGTGGCGGCACTGGATACAGCCAATCCAACTGCATTGGCGTATTACTCCAACGCCTGCGGTGTGGCCAAGAATTACTGTCTGGTGGCGCCGGGCACATCGATGTTCATCGGCCACGACAGTACCGCCAACAATCTGGCCTACTTCTATGGCAGCGGCACCTCGTATGCGGCACCGCTGGTGTCAGGCGCGGCGGCACTGGTGTGGCAGGCTTTCCCCTATTTCAACAACGACCTGGTGCGGCAGACCCTGCTGGGTACCGCCACCGACCTGGGCGATGCCGGCCCGGATGCGGTGTTCGGCTATGGCCTGCTCAATGTGGGCAAGGCAGTGAAGGGTCCGGGCAAGGCGGACTGGGGCGATATCAAGGTTGATGTGAACCAGACCGGGCTGGGTTCTGTGTGGAGCAATCCGATCAGTGGCGCCGGTGGCCTGGTGAAAAGTGGCAGCGGCTCCTTGGGGTTGTCGGCCGCCAACACCTACGCCGGCGCTACCCGCATCCAGCGGGGCACGCTCGCCTTGCTGGACGGAGGCTCGATCCGTTCCAACGTCACCATCGATGCGCAATCCAATCCCAGTGCTGCTGCGTTGCAGTTCATGGGCGGCACCACACGCGTGGTGGGCAACGTGGACAATGGCGCCAGCGTCATCGCGCTCAGCAATGTGGGTTCGGCAACGATCGAGGGCAACTACCTGCAGCGCTCCGGCGCGCAGCTGATGGTTGCCTTGGGCTCCAATGCCCTGCAGGTGACGGGCACTGCCAGCCTGGAC
This sequence comes from Stenotrophomonas sp. STEN240, assembly GCF_056756175.1. Lineage (NCBI taxonomy): Bacteria > Pseudomonadati > Pseudomonadota > Gammaproteobacteria > Lysobacterales > Lysobacteraceae > Stenotrophomonas > Stenotrophomonas sp. STEN240. The sequence goes on from NZ_JBRRBO010000014.1 coordinate 51,133, forward strand.
GGCGGGGTGACGGTCAGTGGTGCGGTCAATGGCTATGTGCCGCAGAACGGCCGTCGCCAGGACCTGCTGCATGCCGGCGGTGGGGTTACCGGACAGTTCGCGACAGCGGCAACCGGTGTCACCGGCGTGACCCTGCTGGATGCCAAATATGGCTACGACGCCAACAACGCCTGGCTGCAGTTGGATCAGGTGAGTGTCACCGCGATGGCGAACACGGCCGGCGTCGGCCTGCGCGCGATGTCGGCGGCGCAGCGGGTGGAGCAGGCCTTCGAACTGCTGGATACCGATACCGGCCTGCAGGCCACGGCATTCGGTGCGGCGGCGGGCTCCGTGCAAGGCGTGGGCGGCGGTTTTTCCGGCCTGGCGCAGAGCCTGGAAAGCCTGAGCGGGCAAGCCCATGCCACGGCCACGGCAATGACCTTCGACAGCATCGACATGAGCCGCCGCGCGCTGTCCAGCCAGTTTGCCGAAGGCGGCACGCGGGCAGCGGCCAGTGGTGTGTGGATGCGCAACCTGGGCGGTAGCGGCCAGGGTGGCTACCTGGGCAGTGACTACAGTGTTGCCGGCTGGATGATGGGTGGCGAAGCGGCGCTCTCCGGCAACGCCGTGCTGGGCTTTGCGTTTGGTGAAACCCGTGCCAACGGTAACGGCGGGGTAACCCAGGATCGCGGCCGCGACCGCCAGACCCAGTCACAGTTGTATGCGGGTTGGCAGCGCGGCGATGCCTATGTGCTGGGCCAGGCCGGGTTTGGTCAGTACCAGCGCGAGCTGGACCGTGGCCTGCTGCTGGGCGCCGAACGTGCCGGCGTGCATGCGCGTTACAGCGGCAACTTCCTGTCCAGCAGCGTGGAAGCCGGCTATCGGCTGGGGCGTGGTTCGGCCCAGCTCACCCCGTATCTGGGCGCCGATTACACGCGTATCGACGGTGGTGCCTTCAATGAACAGGGTGGCTACGGTTTTGGCCTGCGCGCCGATGACTGGAGCAGCAGCCGCGTGCAGGCCTTGGCCGGCCTGCGTGGCCAGTACCTGTGGAAGCAGGTGGCGTTCAACGGCTATGCCGAATGGCAGCAGGCGGTGGGCGGCAATGGCCTGAGTCTGGACGCCAGTTTTGTGGGTGTGGATGCCTGGGCGCCGATTGCCGGCCTGCAGCCTGCCCGCGCTGGCGGCCTGTTCGGGCTGTCGGTGGAGTCGTGGCTGGCCCGCAATACCCGGCTGTCGCTGGGTTATGACCAGCGCTTCGGTCCGCGCGGTGACAACCGCCAGGTGTCGTTGCGGCTGCAACAGGCGTTCTGATCGGCGCGGCCTTTGCAGGCCCACAAAGCAGAAGGCGGGCGAGATGATCGCCCGCCTTCTGTGTTTTTGCGGTGCTGTTTACTCGCCGCGCAGGCGGTTCATGCGCGGGACCGCGCGGCCCATCGGCATCTTCAGTTTGCCGATGGCTTCGAGCCGGTTTTCGGCGATGCGGTCGGCCGCGCGCTGCGGTGAAACCGCATCGCGTTCGGACTGGTCGAAGATCTTGCCGAGGTTGTGGTAAATGCTGCGGATCAGGCGCATCGCGCGCTCACGGTTGTAGCCGTCGATCTCCAGCGACACGTTCATCACGCCGCCGGCATTGACCGCATAGTCCGGTGCCCACAGCACGCCGCGCTTGTACAGCTCATCGCCGACCGCATGGCTGGCCAGCTGGTTGTTGGCGGTGCCGCAGATGACCTTGGCCTTGAGCCGCTCAAGGGTGGTCATGTCGATGGCGCCTTCCATCGCGCAGGGCGCGAACACGTCGGCAGCCACGTCATAGATGGCGTCGGGCTTGACCGCCTCGCAACCGTATTCAGCCACGGCCTTCTGCACCAGTACCGGGTCCAGATCGGTGACATAGAGCTTGGCGCCGCGTTCGCGCAGCAGCTTCACCAATTCCATGCCGATATGGCCCAGGCCCTGCACGGCGATGCTGAGCTTGCCGATTTCCTCATGGCCGAATTTGCGTTTTACCGAGGCCATCAGTGCCTGCAGGGCGCCATAGGCGGTGAAGGGTGCCGGGTCGCCGGAGCCACCATGGACCTGGTGCACGCCGGTGACGAAGCCGGTTTCCAGGTAGATGTTTTCCATGTCGTTGACGTCGGTGCCCACGTCTTCGGCGGTGATGTAGCGGCCCGCCAGCGCTTCGACCTGGCGGCCGAAGGCACGGAACAGGACTTCGCTCTTGGCGGTCTTGGGGTCGCCGATGATCACCGCCTTGCCGCCGCCCACATTCAGCCCGGCCAGGGCGTTCTTGTAGGTCATGGTGCGGCTCAGGCGCAGCACGTCGCGCAGCGCATCGTCGGTGTTGGCGTAGGGGCGCATGCGCACGCCGCCCAGGGCCGGACCCAGCGTGGTGTTGTGGATGGCGATGATTGCCTTCAGGCCGGCATCGCGGTTCTGGCAGAACAGAACCTGCTCATGGCCGGAGGTCTCGAGGGTTTCGAACAACATGCGGGCTCCGATGGCGTGTTTGCCACAACGTCAGTGATCGTGTGGCCAAAATGGCTGGCCGGAAAACAAAAAATGCGACTTCGTCGGGGCAGTGACGGGTCGCGGATGGGCCATTCTAATCCATTCGCGCTGGGGGAATGTTCAGGCTTGGCTACCCTCCATGGCCGCCGGCTTTGCTGCAGGTGGCGCCCCGTATGCCCATCGGGAGCGCAAACCTGCAAAAGGTCACGCTGCGCTGCAACCTGACCTGCAGGGCCAGCGGTTCTATCATCGGTTGCAATAGAAACCGGATGTTGCACGGCCCATGAGTACCCCCGCCTCCCAGCTCCCGCAGACGCAGCCTGAAACCACCCCGCTGCGCTTTGTCACCGCCGCCAGCTTGTTCGATGGCCACGATGCGGCCATCAACATCATGCGCCGCCTGATCCAGGCGCAGGGCGCGGAGGTCATCCACCTCGGCCACAACCGCAGCGTGGAAGACGTGGTGCGCGCCGCGCTGCAGGAAGATGCCGATGCCATCGCGCTGTCGTCCTACCAGGGCGGCCACGTCGAGTACTTCAAGTACATGGTCGACATGCTGCGGGAAAAGGGCGCTGGCCATATCAAGGTATTCGGCGGCGGTGGCGGCACCATTACCCCGGAAGAAATCCGCGAGCTGCAGGCCTACGGCGTGGAGCGCATCTACCATCCCAACGACGGCATGAAGATGGGGTTGGTGGAGATGATCGAAGATGTGGTGGCGCGTGCCGGCAAGGCCCGTGACGCCGCTGCGCGCAACGATGACATCGAAACGCCGTTGATCGAGGACGAGATCGGCATCGGCCGGGTGTTGTCGGAGCTGGAAGATGGCAGTCATTCCGAAGCGGAGCTGGCCCACCTGCGCAAACAGTGGCAGTTGGCGGCAGGTGCCACGCCGGTGATCGGTATTACCGGCACCGGCGGTGCGGGCAAGTCATCGGTGACCGACGAACTGCTCAATCGCTTTCTTGCCAGCTTCCCGCAGATGCGCATTGCGGTGATCTCGGTGGACCCGACCCGCCGCCGCACCGGTGGCGCGCTGCTGGGTGACCGCATCCGCATGAACTCGCTGCGTTCCAAGCGCGTGTACATGCGCTCGATGGCCACCCGCCGCCAGCATGCGGCGATCAATACGGTGCTGCGTGACTGCATCGGCTTCCTCAAGTCGCTGCACTTCGATCTGGTGATCGTCGAGACCGCCGGTATCGGCCAGAGTGACTCGGAGATTGTCGACCTGGTCGATTTCCCGATGTATGTGATGACCAGCGATTTCGGCGCGCCCAGCCAGCTTGAAAAGATCGACATGCTCGATTACGCCGAGCTGGTGGTGCTGAACAAGTTCGACAAGCGTGGTGCCGAAGACGCACTGCGTGACGTGCGCAAACAGTGGAAGCGCAACCGCGTCGCCTTCACCATGAAGGACGAAGATGTGCCGGTCTACCCGACCATCGCCAGCCAGTTCAACGACCCGGGCATCAGTTGGATGTTCGCCAATCTGTGTCGCCTGCTGAGCGCGAAGACCAAGGCCGAGCTGGCGCCGCAGATCGATACAACGCTGAAAGAGCCGCGCGCCACGGTATTGATACCGGGCAGCCGCGTGCGCTACCTGGCCGAGATCGCCGAGCAGGGCAGGGGCATCAATGCCCGCATTGAATCGCAGGCCGAGGTTGCCGAGCGCGCGCAGGGGTTGTGGCAGGCCTTGAAGGAGCTAGACGATGCAGCGTTGCCGAATGCCTTGGATCTGTATGCCGGCGATGCCTTGCTCCCCTCTTCCTCCGGGGGAGAAGGTAGGGCTGTCGACAATGCCGATGCGTCGCGCTCTCACCCCAACCCCTCTCCCGCCGAGAGAGGGGCTCAGGTTGATCGTTCACTGTTGACTCTGCGTCAGCGTTACAACGACGCCGTGCAGTCGCTTGATTCCGAAGCACTGCGGCTGCTGCGCGAGTGGCCGGCACGTCTGAAGTCGATCACCGAGCCGGTCAATGAGTACCAGGTGCGCGGCAAGACCATCCGCGTCGAGAACTACCGCGAATCGCTCAGCCACCAGCAGATCCCCAAGATCGCCGCGCCTACCTACCGCAGTTGGGGCGAGCTGCTGGTGTTCCTGCAGAAGGAAAACCTGCCGGGCTCGTACCCGTATACCGGCGGCGTCTACCCGTATCGCCGCAGCGGCGAAGACCCGATCCGCATGTTCGCCGGTGAAGGCACGCCCGAGCGCACCAACCGTCGCTTCCATTACCTGAGCGTGGGCCAGCCGGCCGCGCGCCTGTCCACCGCGTTCGACAGCGTCACCCTTTACGGCGAAGACCCGGCACCGCGGCCGGACATCTACGGCAAGATCGGCAACTCCGGCGTCAACATCCCAACGCTGGACGACATGAAGAAGCTGTACTCCGGCTTCGACCTGTGCGCGCCGACCACCTCGGTGTCGATGACCATCAACGGCCCAGCGCCGATGATCCTGGCGATGTTCATGAACACCGCCGTCGACCAGCAGATAGAGAAATACCTGCAGGAAGACCCCGCGCGCTGGGCCGAGGCGGAAGCCAGGATCGCCAAGCTGTTCGAAGGCCGTAGCCGCCCGCAGTACCACGGCGAGCTGCCGCCGACCAACAACGGCCTCGGCTTGGCACTGCTCGGCGTTGCCGGCGACCAGCTGGTGGATGCCGAAACCTATGCGCGGATCAAGGCCGAAACCCTGTCCACCGTGCGTGGCACGGTGCAGGCCGACATCCTCAAGGAAGACCAGGCGCAGAACACCTGCATCTTCTCCACCGAGTTCGCGCTGCGGATGATGGGCGACATCCAGCAGTATTTCGTCGACAACAAGGTGCGCAACTTCTATTCGGTGTCGATTTCCGGGTATCACATCGCAGAGGCCGGTGCGAACCCGATCAGCCAGCTGGCCTTCACCCTGTCCAACGGCTTCACCATCGTCGAGTACTACCTGGCGCGTGGCATGAAGATCGATGACTTCGCGCCCAACCTGTCGTTCTTCTTCTCCAACGGCATGGACCCGGAGTACACGGTGATCGGCCGCGTGGCGCGCCGCATCTGGGCCCGCGCGATGCGCGAGCGTTACGGCGCCAACGAGCGCAGCCAGATGATGAAGTACCACATCCAGACCTCGGGCCGTTCGCTGCACGCGCAGGAGATCCAGTTCAACGACATCCGCACCACGCTGCAGGCCTTGTATGCGCTGTTCGACAACTGCAACAGCCTGCATACCAACGCCTATGACGAGGCGATCACCACGCCGACCGAGGAGAGCGTACGCCGCGCGGTGGCGATCCAGATGATCATCAACAAGGAGCTGGGGCTGAACTTCTGCGAGAACCCGTGGCAGGGCAGCTTCATCGTCGACAAGCTCACCGACATTGTCGAAGAAGCCGTCTACAAGGAGTTCGAGGCGATCAGCGAGCGCGGCGGCGTGCTGGGCGCGATGGACACCATGTACCAGCGCGGCAAGATCCAGGAAGAGTCGCTGTATTACGAGCACAAGAAGCACGACGGCAGCCTGCCGCTGGTCGGCGTCAACATGTTCCTGCCCAAGGAGCATGCCGGTGAAGTGGCGACCGAGATCGAGTTGATCCGCTCGACCGAGGAAGAGAAGGGCCAGCAGATCGAAAACGTGCACAGCTGGCAGCGCAATCGCAATGCGCTGGCGCCGGCCGGCGAAACCTCGCATTCGCACGAGATTGAAGGCTTGGCCGCGAACGAGGAAGCCCACGATGGCCACGGCCTGGCCTACCTGCAGAAGACCGCACGCGACCGCCGCAACGTGTTCGAGGCGCTGATCGAAGCAGTGAAAACCCACAGCCTCGGCCAGATCAGCCACGCCCTGTACGACGTGGGCGGCGAGTACCGCCGCAATATGTAAGCGGGTTCTACCCACGGCGATGCAGCGCTTCACCTGTAGTGCCGAGCCATGCTCGGCAGAAGCCTTCCCGGTAAAGCCCCAGCCGAGCATGGCTCGGCTCTACCGCTGGGCGCTGCTACTCTTGGGCTACATCCCGGTTACAGGCAACAACATGGATAGACGGCGTTTCATCGGTGGGGCTGCAGTGGCGGCTGCATTGCCTCTGATCGGCATGCAGGGCGCACTTGCCGCCACCCACAAGCAACTGCTTGCCGCCGGGCTCAACAAGGGCGATATGGTTGGCCTGGTGAGTCCTTCCTCGGCCAGCAGTGAGCGGCTCAGCCTGCAACTTGCGCGCGAGGCGATGGAAGCGCTGGGCTTTGTGGTCAAGACCGGTGCCCACTACGACGCGCGTCATGGTCATCTGGCCGGTACTGATGCTGAGCGCGCCGGCGACTTGAACGCCATGTTCGGCGACAAGCAGGTCAAGGCCATCATCTGCGTACGCGGCGGCTCCGGCGCGGCGCGGCTGCTGCCGCTGCTCGACTATGACCGCATCCGCGCCAATCCCAAGGTCCTGCTGGGTTATTCGGATATCACCGCCCTGCATTGCGCCATCCAGGCCAAGACCGGGCTGATCACCTTCCATGGGCAGATCGGCGCGGGCAGCTGGAACCGTTTCAATGTCGACCAGTTTGATCGGCTTTTCTTCAAGCGCGAGCTGATGCACTACCAGAACCGCAGCGAGCCGGATGACGAGCTGGTACCCAGAGAAAACCGCACCTTGACCTTGCGCGGCGGCAAGGCCCGTGGCGAATTGGTCGGTGGCAACCTGACGGTGCTGACCGCATTGGCGGGGTCGCCCTACCTGCCGGACTTCAGCGGCAAGATCCTGTTCCTGGAAGACGTGGCCGAAGCGCCTTACCGCATCGACCGCATGTTCAGCACCTTGAAGCTGATGGGCGCGCTGGACAAGATCGCCGGCTTTATTTTTGGTGAGTGCACCGATTGTTCGCCGGGCGATGGTTATGGGTCTTTGACCCTGGACCAGATCTTCGACGACTACATCGTGCCGTTGAAGATCCCGGCGTATCGCGGTGCGATGATCGGCCACATCAAGGAGCAGTTCATCGTGCCGGTCGGTGGCAAGGTGGAAATGGATGCCGACGCGGGTACGTTTCGGCTGCTGGAGCCGGTACTCAGCGGCGCGTGACGCCGGTTGCGACGTGACGGGTAGCCGTCACGTCGCTGTTGCCGATGCTTCATTCGTCCTCGTCGCTGGGCGCAGCTTCATCCTCGTCTGCTTCGTCTGGCGACAGCCACCATGCATGGCCATCTTCGCGCACCGGCGTTGCACATTCGCGGGTTTCAATCGCGTCCAGCTGTCGGCCGGGGTGGCCGGCGACCCAGTCTTTCAGCAGTTTTTCGACCGACAGGTGGCTTTGCGCGGCGATGCCGAGGTTGCGCTCAGGCTGCCACGGCTGGGCCTGATCCTGGTCCGCCGGCTGCGCATGAGTGTGCGGCGCGCCGTAGCTGCAGCGCAGGCAATAGTGGCGAATGCTGTGGCTCCAGTCCTCGGCATAGCCGATGCCCGGTGCGCTGGCGCGCAACAGTGCGTCGAGGTCTTCGCGGCTTTCCGCGCGCACGAACACCACGAAGGTCTGGAAATCGGACGGCACCACGCGTTCCAGTTCGTTGAAGACGTGCACCTCGCGTTCGCCATCAAAGCGCGCGCCGGTGGCGGCGCCGTCGTGCAGCACGATGTCACCGAAGCGGTGGCCGCTTTCCGGTAGCGGCACATTGAGGATGCGTGCGCGCACCGGATCAATGCGGCGCATGAACACCGTCTCGCCGGTGCTCCACGGGTTCAATCGCACCACCGCCACACCGAAGTCGCCGTCGATGGGGCCGTCGCCTTCAGGAATGGCGATGCCGCAGGCGGCCCACAGCTCGCGCACCGTTGCCCATTGGCCAAGGCCGGTTGCGGCAATGGCTGCGTTCCAATGCTGGGCCTGGCCGAATTCCTCGGAAAGTTCGATGGCGCGGAGGTTGTCACGCAGCGATCCGGCCCAGTCCATCTGGTATTTCAGCGCCAGCCCGCGCATGTAGTGATAGAACGGGTTGTCCGGATGGTGTTGCAGCAGCACGTCGAAAGCGCGCGTGGCATCGCTGAGTTGGCCAGCGTCCACCGCCGCGTAGACATGGTTGTGTATACGCTCAAGATCTTCGTGTTCGGTGCTCATTACCGGCAGTTCCAACAAGGTGCCGGAATGATGGCATGGGCCGCGCTGCTCAGGGCCGGCTTGGACTGACTTACAGCTTGTGAAAGTGCAGTTGCCCACCGTCCCGTTGCACACGCAGCCCCCGCACCTTGCCGTCCGCGCCGCGCAGGAACTCGTAACGCGGTTGCGAGGTGTCGCCGGCAGGCTTGACGAAGCGTGTAGGCGACAGCGCTTGCAAGCGGCGCGGAGGATCCTCGGCTTGGGACACGACCAGCATGTTGTCGTCCACGGCCACCCTGAAGCGATCATGGTCGAAGTAACCGCTCATGTTGCCGGTGACGCTGCTCGGCAGGTCGGGCGCAAGAGGATGGTCGCGTTCGAAACAGGGCGCGTCGCCGTACGCTGTGGCAGGCGCCGCAACCACTTGCATCAAAGCGCCGGATCCAGGAAAGGATCGGAAGGTCTGTCGCCCAGGCGTTTCTTTGCTTTGGCGGCGTACATGGCCGCATCAGCGTGGCGCAGCAACGCGTCCACATCATCGCCGTCGACCGGGAAACAGGCCACACCGACGCTGGCGTCGATCTGTGGTGTGTCAGCGCCGAGGCTCTCCAGCATTGCCAGCCGTGCGCGCAGGGCAGCAGCAATGGACAAGGCGTCATCACGGCTGGCGCAGGCCGGCAGGACGGCGACGAATTCATCGCCGCCGACGCGGGCGATCAGGTCGTTCTGGCGCAGGCCGTCGCGCAGTTGGCGGGCTGCGTCGCGCAGCAGGCGGTCCCCGGCCTCATGCCCATAGCGGTCGTTGGCGGCCTTGAAGCCGTCCAGGTCGATATAGAGCAGGGCCAGGCCTTCAGCGCTGCATGTGGAACGCGCCAGCGCGGCTTCCAGCTCGCGGCGCAGGTGGTAACGGTTGGGCAGGCCGGTGAGCGCGTCGTGGCTGGCGAGGTGCTCCAACTGGCGCTCGATGCCGCGCAATGCGGTTACCTCATGGCCAACGCCGATGCGAATGCCGTACTCGGGCAGCCATTTGGCTGACCATTGGATGTCGACGGCGGTTCCATCCTTGCGGATGTAGCGGTTGCGGAAATTTGAGCGCGGCCGGCCTTGCATCGCATCCTGCGCCGACTGCTCGGTGGCGGCACGATCATCCGGGTGCACCAGGTCCATGATCTGCCTGCCGACTGCCTCGGCGGGGCTGTAGCCGAAGATGGTCTCGAATGCGGCGTTGACCATCAGCAACTCGCCGTCGGGCGCAACCATGCATACCGCGTCGGGCAGCAGATCCAATACCTCACCCAGTGGTGGCAGCTTGAAAGGCATGAAAGAGCGTTGCGAGGGCGGGGCAGGGATTATGCGGTGTCCAGATTACAGCGTCTGTCAGGCTGCGGCCCACACCCCTGGCTTGTGGAGGTGGGCAGGCTGCCGAGTCGGGGCGCGGCGGACGTGGCAGGTCCGCAGGTACTGCGCGTTGGCCGCGCCGTGTCACCGTAAGAGCGGGCATTTGTTTGCCGGGCGTGGCCAGGGCGCGGCGCTTCCGGGTGTCGGTGGGGCCCTGCCTGAGCGTGTTGATTGCGGGCGGGCAGGGCTTGACCCATGCTCCGCGCATGGACCTGAACAGCTTTTTCCAATCCGCCCTTTCGCTTGACGGCATGGTTGGCCATGCCAGCTACCTGTTGTTGATCCTGTCGATGCTGATGACGCGCATGATGTGGCTGCGCAGCTTGGCGGTGGCGTCCGGGCTGCTCAGCATCACCTACTCGGTGATGATCTCCGACTACGTCAGCGCCACGTGGGAGGTCATCTTCGTGGCCGTCAATGTGGGCCAGCTGTCATTGCAGGTCTATCGCAACCGCATCAGCCATTTTTCCGTCGAGGAGCGGCGCTTCCGCGAAGCGGTGTTGCCTTTGCTGGAACCGGCGCAGGCGCGGCGGGTGCTGGACCTGGGCCAATGGTGCGAGGCCGGGGTTGGCGAGGTGTTGATACGGCACGGCGAACAGGCCAGCCACATGCTGTTCATTGCCGACGGCGAAGTAGCGGTGGTGGTGAACGAGGTGGTGGTGGGCTGGTGTGGTGCCGGCGCCCTGTCCGGGGAGATCAGCGTGCTGACCGACATGCCGGCCACGGCAACGATCATCACCGCCAAGCCGACGCGCTACCTGGCGCTGGAGCGGCATGCCCTGCGCAAGCTGATGGCACGCGAGCCGGAGATCGAGCACGCCATCGACCAGTGCTTCCGCAAGGACATGCGGCTGAAGTTGGCGGCCGCCAACCAGGCCATGGCCGATGCCGGCATCCGGGTTGAGGTGGTGCAGACCAGCCTGCAATAGGCTTGCTGCCGGCAGCGGCCGTCGGCTGAATGTCCGTACTGGTTTCTGGCCCGCTGCCGTGGACAAACCGTAGACAATCCAGGGGCTTGGCCGCAACACGGGGCCATGAAGTGGGCTTGAGATAAAACCTGAAGCGCCGCTTTTGCTACCCTGTGCTTCTTTGGGTTCTGGGGTCGTTCCCCGCGGTTATTTCCATGGTGTGGTTGCGTGTAGCTCTGATTCTCCCGTTGATCGTGATCAACACGCTGGCACATTGCCTGCCGTTGTTCGTGGTGGCGCTGTTCAAGGCGGCATTGCCATTCCAGGCGGTACGCAGGGCCTGCAATCCTTTGCTGACCGGGCTGGCCGAGAGCTGGATCGCGGTCAACAGCGCCATGATCCATACCTTCACCGCCACCCGTTTCACAGTCAGCGGTACCGAAGGGCTGGAGCGCGATGGGCACTACCTGGTGCTGGCCAACCACCAGAGCTGGGTTGATATTCTGGTGCTGCAGAAAGTGTTCAACCGGCGTATCCCGCTGCTGCGCTTCTTCCTGAAGCGCTCGTTGTTCTGGGTGCCAGTGCTGGGCTTGGCCTGGTGGGCGCTGGATTTCCCGTTCATGGGCCGCTACACCCGCAAGCAGATCGCCAAGAACCCCGAGCTGGGGCGGCGTGACATGGAAGTGACCCGCAAGGCCTGCGAGAAATTCGCCAGCATTCCGGTAGCGGTGATGAACTTCGTTGAGGGCACCCGCTTCACCGCGGAGAAGCATGCCGGCCAGGCCTCGCCGTTCAAGCATCTGCTCAAGCCCAAGTCCGGGGGCGTTGCGTTCGTGCTGGACGCGATGGGCAAGGGCCTGAACGCCTTGCTGGATGTGACCATCGTCTATCCCAAGGGCATTCCCTCGATGATGGACCTGATGGCCAACCGCCTGCCGGAAGTGAAGGTGCTGGTACGCAAGCTGCCGATCCCCGCCGAGTTCATCGGCCGCAATTACCAGGAAGATCGCAACTTCCGCGCGCAGTTCCAGCAGTGGATGAACGGCTTGTGGCTGCAGAAGGATGAAGACATCAGCCGCATGCTCGAAAACAAGGCCTGATCACCAAGGCCGCACAAAACAAAGGCCCCTGACGGGGCCTTTGTTGTTTGTCTCGTTCGCGGTGTCAGCGGTAGACGCGCTCGCAGCGGGTTTCAACTGCGCGTTGCCCGTTGCGCTCCTGGTTACGGCCCTGCACATTGCGTCCGACAAGGCCACCGGCCACCGCACCACCCACCGTGGCAAGTTTGCGGCCATTGCCCTTGCCGACCTGGTTGCCCAGCAGGCCGCCGACAACCGCGCCGGTGGCCGTGCCGGCAATGCGGTTCTGGTCACGTGCGTTGTTGGCTACCTCAACCTTGTGGCAGACCACGCGGCTACCGTCATTGAAGCGGCGGCCTTCATCGTTGGGGCCGTAATTCTGTGCCTGCGCACCGGCGGACAGCGTGATGGCGGTGGCGGCGATGGCCGAGGCGAGAGAGAGGCGAAACTTGCCCATGGCGGACTCCTGTTGCTGGCGGCGCACGCTGGCGCCAATGTGGCCCCAGCCTGCACGCGGCAACTGCAATTCCAGGTGAAGTGCGGCCATCGCGATTGAACCGGTGTTCATGCTTTGCGGTGCAGTTGCCTGAAGGCGATGCGGCTTGGGTGTAGAGTGCGCGCCATCATTCGTATTGAAGAGAACCGCGCATGAGCACTGTTGCCGCTTTCTATCCCGTAGGTACTCCCGGCCAGCCCTGGGGCGCACCCGAGCGTGCGCAATGGCTGGCCTTGCAACAGGTGCAGCGCAGCTATGCCGGCGAAGTGGTGAGCAGGATCGATGCCTTGCGCGAGCGTTTCGACGTGAGCCAGTACGGCGAGCTGGACTACCCGTCGGGCCGCTATCCGCTGTTCGCCATCCGCAGCCGCAACTGGGACGAGACCCTGCCGGTGATGTTGGTTACCGGCGGTGTGCACGGCTACGAAACCAGTGGCGTGCAGGGCGCTTTGCAATTTGTCGACCAGCATGCGCAATCCTATGCCGGCCGCTGCAATCTGCTGGTCGCACCCTGTGTGAGCCCGTGGGGCTATGAGCGCATCCAGCGTTGGAATGCAGTGGCGCTGGACCCGAACCGTTCCTTCGTGGCGAACAGCCCGGCGCAGGAGTCGGCCGCGTTGATGGCGCTGGTTGCACCGCTGCAGGGGCGGGTGCTGATGCATATCGATCTGCACGAAACCACCGATACCGACGAAACCGAGTTCCGTCCGGCATTGGCTGCGCGCGATGGCAAGCCGTTCGAGCCGGGCGAGATTCCGGACGGGTTCTATCTGGTGGATGACACCGAAAACCGCCAGCCGCAGTTCCAGCAGGCCGTCAATGCCGAGGTTGCCAAGGTGACCCATCTGGCACCGGCCGACGAACGCGGCGAGATCATCGGCTCAACCGTGGTCGCTGAAGGCGTCATCGAGTATCCGTTGAAGGCGCTGGGCTTGTGCGCCAGCGTCAGTGGTGCGCGTTACACCACCACCACCGAAGTGTATCCGGACAGCCCCAAGGCAACCCCGCAGCAGTGCAACGACGCGCAGGTAGCCGCCGTGATCGGCGCGCTGGAATACGCGCTGACTCACAACTGAGGTCGCCCGGCACCGTAGCCCGGGTAAGCGCACCCGGGAAGCCGACAGCTCCGCCGGCATCGATTGATCCGCACCGTAGCCCGGGTAAGCGAAGCGCACCCGGGAAGCCAGCAGCTCTACAGACACCCATCCGTCGGGCGAACGCCGCCAAGCCAGTGGCTACCCGACGATGCGCGCCACGTTCACACGGTCAAGCACGGCCGCTGTGGACCATGGCCGCCATGAACCTCCCGATCCCTCTGTTTGTCGTACTCGCGCTGGCCGCCCCTTACGCCCGTGCCGATGACGCGCCCGAATTCGACCGGCCCGGCATTGGTTTTTCCACAAGTACGATTGGCAAGCAGGTGTGGGCGTGGGAGCAGGGGCTGCCCGATGCCAGCCGTGACCGCAGCGGCGGCGTGACGGTCACCCAGTGGAGTGCAGACACGCTGCTGCGCTATGGTCTGGCCGATACGCTGGAGTTGCAGCTGGGCGCCGACAGCTGGGCCGGATTGCGTGTACGTGGCGCGGGCCTGCATGTGGATGAGAAGGGCGGTGGCGATGGCAATGTGGCGCTGAAATGGGCGCCAACGCTGGCCAGTGATCAGCTCACCTTGGCCCTCAAGGCCGGCGCCACGCTGCCCTGGGGCCGGGCGCCATTGGGCGATGGCGGGCACGACTACGATCTGGGTATCAGCGTTGCCTGGGCATTGCCGGGCGATAGCAGTCTTGCTCTGTATGCCGACCGCCAATGGGGCGACAGCGGCAAGGGCTGGTTGTTCTCGCCCAGCTACAGCATCACGGTGGCCGACGATGTTTCGGCCTATGTCGAAGCCGGTTACGGCACCGGCGCGCAATACATGCGTGCGGCCGGTGCCGGTGTCACCTGGATGGCGCGCCCGCGCCTGCAGCTGGATGCCTCGGTGTTGCGTGGACTGGATGCGGACACCATCGACTGGCAGGGCGGGCTGGGCGTGTCGATCTACTTCGACTGAGCGGTGCGCTCAGCGATTCAGCGCGGGCCCGTAAACGCCGCTGTAGCCTGCCGCGCAATCGCTGCTGCAATCACTGCCGAGCATGTTGCGGACGATCAGGCCGGCGTTGTTCTTGGAGCGGAAGTGGCCAACGCCGCTGCTGGTATCGCCGCCACCGAAGTTGTAAGGGCTGCCATCGCTCCAGTTCCAGTCGAAGCTGTAGGCGCTGCTGCCGGCGCCTACATCGACCTGGGCGTAAACATTGGTGCTGCTGTTGAACAGCGCGCCATCGGCACAGCCAGCGCTGTAGCTGGTGGTGAAGCAATGCACCTGGTCACGCGAGCCGGCGGTGATGGTGTAGAAGCGGATGCCGGTATAGCTGGCCGGGAAGGTCCGCAGGCTGCCGCTGCCACTGCCGGTCCAGCGGTTGTAGCCGTAGTAGCTGACGCCGGTGCTTGGGTACAGGCCAAAGGTGTAGTAGTTGTACGGGTAGACGTAGGCCTCGGCATTGCAGGTGGGCGCCAGCGTGGATTGATAGCCGGTGCTGCGGCAGGTCTGCAGGCCGCGCAGGCCGCCGGCGATATTGATGAAGCGCCGCACGCTGGCCTGGTTGCCGGAGTACTTGATCATCGCCAGCGCCATGGTTGAACCCAGCGAATGGCTGACGATGTCGACCTGGCTCTTGCCGGTATAGGCCTTGACCTTGTCGATGAAGGTCTTGAGCACCTGATAGGTAGCCGGGGAGTGGTAGTTGTACTGCGGCGCGGCGCGCTCGCTGGCGCTGAGGTAGGTGATTCCGAACAGTTCGCAATCGTTGTAGCCGGCTGCCTTGAGCTCGGCATAGATCGAGCGTGGCGGGGTGGTGAAGCCGCTCACCGCGCCGGCTGGCATGTCGAAGCTGATCGCGCTGTCGCCATTGCCGGGGATGAACACCACCGGGGTCTTGGTCGCGGTGCAGCTACCACCGCCAAAACCGCCCTGGCCGACGCCTGGGTTGAAGCCGCCGGCGTACTGGTTGGCGGTGCCGCTGCAGGTGTAGCCATTGTTGCTGCCACAGTCCAGCGCCTCGGCACGGGCCGGCATCAACATCAGCATGGCACCGGCCAGCGGCGCGGCCAGCGCACCGAGCAGCCAGCAGGAAACGACGGGGACAGACCGGTTGATCGACATCTGGCAGCTCCTCACGGGTGGGCGTTGCGATCAACGCAGCATCCGCCCGGGCGCCGGGTACAGACAGTGTCCTTTAGGGAAACTTGCAACGCAGCATGTGTTCGTCCGCCAGCCGCCTGCTTACTTGCGCTTGCGCACCAGCGAGGTCGAGGCCTGCAGGATGGCGCGGGTCAGCAGGGCCATGGTCTTGACCTCGCCCTTCCAGTGCTGCCAGTACAGCGGCACGTCTTCCCAGGCGCGCGCCTTGACGTAGACCAGGCGGCCGCTGTCCAGGTGCCGGCGCACCAGCGGCAGCGGGTTCATGGTCCAGCCCAGCCCGCCAAGATTGGCGTGGACAAAGGCGCGGGTTGAAGGAATCCACCAGGTGGGCGCGTTGTGTGGCTGTTCGACCCCGGCCAGACGCCGCGCATAGCGGGCCTGCATATCGTCCTTGCGGTTGAACACCAGCACCGGCGCCTGGGCCAAAGCCTGTGCGGTGACGCCCTTGGCAAAGTAGCGGGCATGGAACTCGGGGGTGCAGGTGGCGGCGTAGCGGATGCTGCCCAGGGCGTGGATCTGGCAGCCCTGCACCGGCTCGGACAGGGTGGTGACCGCGCCCATCACCGCGCCCTGGCGCAGCAGGGCGACGGTATGGTCCTGGTCTTCGGTATGCAGGTCCAGGGTGGTGGAGGTGCTCTGCGAGAAGCTCTGCACCGCCTCCGGGAACCAGGTTTCCATGCTGTCGTGGTTGACCGCCACCGGGATGCTGGCACGTGGCAGCTCGGCATCGCTGAGGCCAATACGTTCGAACGCATCACGCTCGAGCAGGGCGGTCTGCTCGGCCAGCTGTACCAGCACCTGGCCTTCCGGTGTCGCCTCGGTGGGGATGGTGCGCTTGATCAGCAGTTTGCCGACTCTGTCCTCCAGCGCCTTGATCCGCTGCGATACCGCCGAGGCGGTGACATTCAACGACAACGCGGCACGCTCGAAGCTGCCTTCACGGATCACTGCAGCCAAGGCCCGCAGCTGGGCGTGGTCGATGCGCATATTAAGTTCTGCTAAAGACGGTTAACTAAGTTTAGCTCTACTTTTTGATGCTGCATTGCGACAATTGTCGCGTCCGGACGTGCCGGTGGGTTCTCCCGCTGCGTCCATCCCCCCAAGTAACAAGGTTGTTTCCCATGTTTTCGGTCATTTCCGCCCAAGCCGCAGGCAGTGCCTGGCTCAGTGGTGCCGGTATCGGTATTGGTCTGTTCGCCATCGTTGGTGCGCAGAGTGCGTTCATCCTGCGCCAAGGCATCATGCGCCAGCACGTGATTCCGATCATCGCCACCTGTTTCGCCATCGACGCGGTGTTCATCCTGGCCAGCGTGGCCGGCTTGCGCCAGCTGACCGATCAGCTGCCGTGGCTGACCACCGTGCTGCTCTGGGGTGGCGTGGCCTTCCTTACCTGGTATGCGCTGCAGTCGGCGCGCCGCGCGGTAGTGGGCGGTGGCGGCATGAAGCTGGACGACAACGGCGAGCAGTCACTGCGTACCGCGCTGATGGCGGCGGCCGGTTTCTCCATCATCAACCCGCATTTCTGGCTGGACATGATGGTGATCGGTTCCATTGCCGACAACTTTGGTGATTCGCGCATGGCGTTTGCTGCCGGTGTGGTCACCGCCAGCGGCGTGTGGCTGACCGTGCAGGGGCTGGGCGCGCGGATGCTGGCACCGTTGTTCACCAAGCCGTCCACCTGGCGGATTCTGGATGGCACCATCGCGGTGATCCTGAGTGTGCTTGCATTGACCCTGGCGATCCGCGGGGTGAACTAAACCCGCAGTTGCCGGCACAGCTTCTGCTGGGCCGGCAGCAGGCCGGGTTGCGGTGGCTCAGCTGTCGCGGTTCCAGCGCATGGGCCAGTCGCGGATGAACTCATCCACCTGCGCCAGCGGCATCGGCCTGCCGAATACATAGCCCTGGCCTTCGGCGCAGTGCTCTTCGGTGAGCTGCGCCAGTTGCGCCTGGGTCTCCACCCCTTCAATGGTGGAGGTGATGCCGAGCTTGGCGCACAGGTGCGAAACCGCACCGATGATGGCGCTGCCCTGGCTCTGTTCGCCAAGGTCGCGGATGAAGGACTTGTCGATCTTTACCTTGTCGAACGGGAACGCGCGCAGATAGCCCAGCGACGAGTAACCCGTGCCGAAGTCGTCCATCACGATCGATACGCCGGCCATCTTCAGCCGCAGCAGGTGCGCCGATGCCGCCTGGATGTTGGCGATCAGGGCGTTCTCGGTGATTTCCAACTTCAGCCGGGACGGCGCCAGGCCGGTTGCGGCCAGAACCTGTTCAACGGCCTCGGCCAGGTTGGGCTGGGCCAGCTGCGATACCGACAGGTTCACCGCCACCTTCATCTGCTCCGGCCATTGGCAGGCGTCGTGCGCGGCCCGGCGCAACACCCAGTCACCCAAGACCACCATCATGCCGATGTCCTCGGCCAGGCCCAGGAAGTGGACGGGTTCAAGCAGGCCGCGCTGTGGATGGTTCCAGCGCAGCAGGGCTTCGAAGCCACTGACGCTGCGCTGGCGCAGATCCACCAGGGGTTGGTAGTGCAGTTCAAACTGCTGCTGTTGCAGCGCCGTGCGAAGTTCGGTTTCCAGTTGCCGGCGGCGCTGCATGCGGGTGTCCATCTCCGCCTCGAAGAAGCGATAGCAGCCACGGCCCTCATCCTTGGCCCGGTACAGCGCCAGGTCGGCATTGCGCATCAGGCTATCGGTGGCAGTGGACTGGCTGTCGATCAGTACGATGCCGATGCTGGTGCTGACCACGAATTGATGTCCCTCCAACTCGACGCTGCGGCCCAGTTCCTCCACCAGCCGTGCGGCCAGCGAGGATGCGGCTTCGGGAGCACGGCTCTCCGGTGCCATCAGCACCGCGAACTCATCACCGCCCAGGCGGGCCACCAGATCATTGCCGCGCACACAGCCGAGGATGCGCTGTGCAACCTGCTGCAGCAGGCGGTCGCCGCTGGGATGGCCGAGGCTGTCGTTGACCTCCTTGAAGCGGTCCAGGTCCAACAGCAGCAAGGCACTGCGGTGGCCACGGCGGGCAGCGAGAAGGGCGTGTTCGAGTTTTTCAAACAACACAGCGCGATTGGGTAACCCGGTCAGTGGATCGTGCTGGGCCAGATAGGCGATGCGGGCCTGGGCCTGGCGGCGTGCGTCCACATCTTCCAACACGCCGGCCCAACTGCTCTGGGTGTGGCCGATGCGCGCGCCGCGTGCCCGCAGCCAGCGCCAATTCCCATGCAGATCGAGGATGCGGAACTCCACATCCAATGGCGTCAAGGTCGCGGCGGTGAAGCTCTGCTCCAGCGCGATTTCGATCTGTGCCAGATCGTCCTCGTTGACCCGGCGCAGCCATCCCTTGCCGAGCGCATGATCATCGGGCTGGCCGGTCAACTCGCGCCAACCGGTGGCCGAAAGCACCCGGCCGTTGCGGTCCGATTGCCAAAGTACCAGCGCTCCAGCTTCGGCCACGGCGCGGTAACGCTGTTCGCTGGCCTTGAGGTCACGGGCAAGATCGCGCGCTTCATCGGCGCTTTTCTTCAATGCATCCACGGTGCCACTGAGGCTGCTCTGCAGGCTGCGTACTTCGCGGATGCTGGACGGTTGCGGATCGGGAGGGCCGGGCGTGTTGGCCACAACGCTGTGGCTGCGCTGGGCCAGCGAGCGGATCGGCAGCAGGATGCTGCGGGCAATGGCATGGGCGAACAGAAGGGCGATCAGCGCCGCCACGATGCCACCGAAAATGATCCCGAGCAGGGGCTGTTGCCAGCGTGCCTGGAAGCTCTGTTGTGGTTCACCCACCACCAATGCCCAGCCGGGCGCGGCCTGCAGCATGTGGAAGGCCAGGATGATCGGTGTGCCTTCCTTGCTGTTGGCGTCGATCAGGCCCTGCTGGCCGCCGCGGCGTTGCAGGATGTCCCAGTCGGGCACGGGTTTGCCGATGAAACGTTCCGGCGACAGTGAGCGTGCGGCAATGACGCCCTTGCTGTCGACCACGGCAGCGAGCAGGTGGTGGTCACTGCCGGCGCCGGTGATGCTGGCGATCAAGCGGTTGGAGGGCTGCACCAGGGTCAGCACGCGGGTGGTTCCGGCAGCTTCGAAGGGCAACGCGATGGCCACTTCAGGGGCCTTGCTGTCGATATTGGTGAACAGGTCCGAGACCTGCACCTTGCCCTCGCGGCGTGCGTCGTACAGCAGGTCTGAGGGCAGGGTGCGGGCATCCGCACTGTCGTCCTGGATCAGCCGGATGTCCGGATTCTGGCGTGCCCATGCCTGCAGTTCCGGGGCGGTGTGCTGCAACTGCGGCGCCAGCAACGACAGCAGGCGCAGCTGGTTGATGTTGTCCTCGATGCCTTGATCCACGCCGCGGGCCAGGGCGGTAGCGGTCTCCTGCAGGCGCTGCTCCGAGCTTTGGCGGTAGTCGCGCGCTGCATTCCAGACCGCAAAGGCGCCGATCACCAGCAGTGGCAACAGGGTGGCAAGAATGAGCAGGTGCAGCCGCGAATAGAGACCACGGGGACGCGGCAACGGGTCAAACGTTGCCGATGCGGTAGTTGCCAAGCCTGAGTCTCCGGTTTCCGTTACAGCGTAATGCGTTGCATCGCCGCAGCCGCAGGTGGCAGGCACGGCGTGGCGCTGTTATGGCACGAACCGTCCTTGTTTGTGAAGGGATGCAGAAGCGTGCGCCTGTGCCTGCAACTGTCCAATCCACGCTGTGTAGGAACGGTGTAGGCGGGGCGGCTGGTGCGTGATTGCCATCAAGCTATCGCTGCTGGCGCATCGGCTCGCCGCCGAGGCATGCAAACATGGGCACTGCGGTGGGTTTGCCGCCTGCGCAAAGGGCAGGCGGCGCCGCCGGCCGGTCAATGGCGCTGCTGGCTGAACAGCCATTGCCACATGGCAGGATTGCGATAGGTCGGGTCCCAGGCGTTGTGGGGGACGTCGGGGTACTCCGTATAGCGCCAGCCCGCGCCCAGTTGCTGGCTGGCGGCGGCGATGGCGCGGTCATCGGTGGTGGGGACCAGTTGGTCCAGCGCGCCATGGAAGATCCAGGTCGGCACATCGCGCAGGCGCGCCACCGTGGCCTGGTAGGGATCGTCGGCGTTGGCTACCTGGTCCACCATCAGGCCCGGGCGGTCGGCACGCGGTGCGCGCAGGGCGCCGCAGATCGGGACCAGCGCGGCGAACTGATCGGGCCGGGTCAGGGCCAGTTCCCAGCTGCCGTAGCCGCCCATCGAGATACCAGTGAGATAGATGCGGCGCGGGTCGGCAGCGAACTCGGCGCTGGCCGCATCCAGCACGGCCAGCGCCATGCGTGCATTGCGCCCGCGCCATTCCTCGTTCTCCGGCACTTGTGGGAACACCACCAGCGCCGGGAACGTATCGGGGTTCTGGGTCAGCCAAGGGCCAATGCCGGCCAGCGTTGGCTTGAGCCCGTCATCGCCACGTTCGCCCGAGCCGTGCAGGAACAACACCAGCGGGCGGGCACCGGGCGGCGTTGCCGCAGTGGCCGGTACAAATACCTGATAACGGAATTGGTGGCCTTCGAAATCCAGCTGCCGCGCCACGAACCGCCCATGCGCCTGGGTGCTGGTAGCTGAGGTGGGCGTACTGCTGCAGCCCAGCAGCAGGCCCAGCAGGCAAAGCGATAAAACAATGCGACCCATGGCGGCGGACTCTGTTGTGGATTGCAGCAGCGTAGCCTGATTGGTGCTGTGCCAGAATAATTGCAGCGACACCGCTGCGGCGGCGGATTCTACGGGAGTGGTGCATGAAGAAATTACTGATCGTCGTGCTGGCGGCGCTGCTGGCCGCGTGCAGCCAGGGTTTGAGCGGCACCTGGAGCGACAGCATGGGCATGGTGAGCTACACCTTTGCCTCCGATGGCAAGGTGATGGTCGAAATGCTGGGCAAGTCGCAGCAGACCCACTACGCCCGCGAAGGCGACACGCTGAAGGTCGAGGTACCTGACAGCAACGGCGAGATGCTGGAGTTCACGCTCAATGAGGACGGTTCGCTGCAGGGGCCGATGGGCGTCCGTCTGCAGAAGCAGGAAAAGTAAGCCAATACCGCTACCGCGTTGCGACGACGCTGGTAACGGGCACGATTACGCTTGCAGGGCAACGAAGGGGAGCTGGCGCTGCGCCGCTCCGCGCTTGCAGCAGCTGGCGCCGGCATACAAAGGGCGGATGACTGGACGTGTGGCAACAACCCGGTTTCTGGCCGCGCCTGGCGCGCAGCTAGACGGTGTGCAGGAACTTTTCGAGTTCATGCGCGGCCTTCTGCACCTGCGTGCTCAGTGAGGTCTTCAGGTCTGCTGGCAGGACCGAGCGCGGAACCATGACGCTGATCGACGCCACCACGTTGCCGTCACGGTCCCGCAGCGGGTAGGCCACCGCGGATACCCCGGGCTGGTAGAAAGACTCGCTGATGGCATGGCCACGCCGGTAGTCGCTGCCGAGCAGTTCGATCAGCTCCTGCGGCGTCTTCGGGCCCTGCTCGGTGGTGAAGGAGAGGCTGGGCTCGGGGAACAGTTGGCTGAGGTCCTGCTGTGGCAGGGCCATCAGCAATACCCGGCCAATGGCGGTGGAATGCGCAGGCAGGCGCGTACCCACGCCCACCGCAGCCGCTGCTTCGCCAACCGCGCTGGCCCGTGCGACGTAGACGATCTCGCGACCATCCAGCACGCACAGCTGTGCCGAATAGCTGGTGATATCGCGCAGGCGCTGTATCACCGGCCGCCCGATCTGCACGATGTCCATTGATGACAGATAGTCAAAGCCAAGGCGCAGCACGCTGATGCCCAGGCTATAGCCGCCACTGGCGCTATTGCGTGTAAGGAAACGCATCTGCTCCAGCGTCTGCACCGTGCGGTACACCGATGCTTTGGGCAGACCAGTGCGCTGACAGACCTGGGTGAAACTCAGCTCGCCATTCTGTCCAAACAGCTGCAACATGTTCAGGCCTTTCTCCAGAGCCGGCACCATGTAGCGGGTCTGTTCTTTCAAGGGTGTTGCATGGGGCGATGACATTACCGTCTTCCCTTTAGTTGAAGACAAAGCCGCCATTGACGGGCAGGCGCTGTGCGCTGACGAAACCCGCCAGGCTGGACGGCGGGTACGGAAGGTGTCGTCGATGTCGGTGGGGTATCGGTGGCATTGCAGACAGCGGCCGCAGCGGATGCCGGCCACCGCTCAAGGCAGCGGGTACTTGCCTCTGCTGTCCCTGAAGAAACCCTCGCGTTGCACGGCATGGCCAAGCGGACAGACCAGCTTCGGTGGCGTAGCCGCCATCGACCAGGAAACTGCGGGGCTCCTTGCCTTTCATCGTGGTGGCAAAGCGGCGCCCGCCGCGCACCCGCATTGTGTTGCAGCCGGTTTTACAGCGCATATGGTTTGCCCGTGCGTGGCTATTGAGGGAGTGGTTTTATATTTGGAACTAAATCCAAATACATAAACTTCTATTGACCATAGCAATGATTGGATTTACTGCAATCGGGGAAGTTGCCATTTGCCTGTGCTGTTATTCACAAATCTGGTATTTGGTGCGCACTGTTTGCTTGGTTTGGATATGGCCTTCCCTTGGCCGTTGCTGTGCAGCGTGATTATGGTTTAGCGGGTGAAACCAAGTATTTGATGCTGCCCTTCAAAGTCTCGCGTGCGGCTTGAGTCTGGTGTCAGCGATCTAATGAGGGGAATTTTGGTGAATGATTGATTTGTAAGGGTTTTATTGGGATTCAGTTGGGAATTTTCGGCCTGGCGGGCTGGTTTTTCGTGACCTTCCATTACCGTAATTATTGGTTTTAATAATTACCATTTTTTCGGAATTTACAATATGGAATTTCGCATTTCCGGTTATTTTGAGATTCGTCCTAAAGGCAGGTTTGGCGGCGGCGCGCCGTGGACCTGCAGATGTTGTTTCATTGGCCTGTGCAGCGGTCCGGCTGGGTGGCTAAAGAAGGGTGAGGGCGGGCCGATATAGCAGGCAGGCTTCCGCGTGGATGTTTTCTGCTTTCTCATGGTGATTATTTCGGCAGTGCTTGCAGCAGTTGTGGTCGGAGGCTTGGTCTGGCTCTGGCTGCGAGGCCGTGACGACGCGCCGCAGCCGCGGCGCCGCGTGTATGTGGCCCCGGCTGTTGCGGCCTCCCCAGCCGGAACGCCCGGTCCGGCGATCTGCGCCGACGACCTGCAGCGGCGCTTTCTGTTGAGCGCGCTTGGCGCAGCGGAAATACCGGCCGACGCGCTGCGGGTGCAGCGGGCGGTGGTCGATGACGTGGTGGCAGCGCTCAGTCGTGCCGATTTGTCCTCGCGCTACACGCCACGGCGGCCAAATCTGTTGCCGCAGCTGATCCAGAGCGTCAATGACAGCACGGCCTCCTCGCGTTCGATCGCGCGGATCATCGGCAGCGATGCGGTGCTGGCGGCCACCTTGCTGCGCATCGCCAACAGTCCGCTGTACCGGCTGCAGCAACAGGATGTGCAGAGCATCGAGCGTGCGGTCACCCTGATCGGCAACGATGGCATCCGCCAGATCATTTCCGCTGCGCTGGTGCAGCCGGTGATGGAGTCTGCCAGCGGGGTGGACGCCGAGTTCGCACGCCTGTTGTGGGAGTACACCTTGCGTGTGTCGCTGGCGGCGGCAGACCATGCCCGCAGCGTGGAGCGCGAGGATGGCTTTGCCGCACAGCTGGCTGGCCTGTTGTTGGGGCTGAGCGCAGCCATGGCGATGCAGGCTGCGGCCGATGTGCTGGTGCGGCCACCGCTACGGACGCGCGAGCCGGGTACCTTGCTGGACATACTGGAACGCTGCACGGCGCCTACCGCCGTGCGTATCGCCGAGCACTGGAAGCTGTCGGCGGCGATAGTGCAGGCACTCAAACAGGTGGACGCCGCCGCAGCTACCGGTCTGGCGCGCTCGCTGCAGATAGGCCAGCTTGCGGCCAGCGCGGCGATGCTGCACGCGCAGGGCTGGATGAGCGAGGCCGATGCCTGTGCCGCGCTTGCCAGCGAGCTGCCAGAACATGTGGCGACGTGGCTATGGAAGCGGATGAATCAGGCGGATGGCGTGCAGGAATAGGCCGCGCAGCCCGGTGAAGCGGTACTGCATTGGCCTTGCGTTGTGCGCTACATGGCGGCACGGGCGGCCTACAGCTGCGACTCCAACGGCAACCAGCTGATC
Source organism: Stenotrophomonas sp. STEN240 (assembly GCF_056756175.1). Lineage (NCBI taxonomy): Bacteria > Pseudomonadati > Pseudomonadota > Gammaproteobacteria > Lysobacterales > Lysobacteraceae > Stenotrophomonas > Stenotrophomonas sp. STEN240. Next base: position 75,987 of record NZ_JBRRBO010000014.1, read on the forward strand.
ACCCGCGTGCTGGCGCGTTGCATGAAGTTGGTATCCGGTTCGGTGCGCATGCTGATCGGCGGGGTCCTGGCGCGGTCCAGCCAACGCAGTTCGTGATCCTTGTTCAAATACACCCAGTAACTCAGCTCGGGGCTGGAGAGGCGTAGATATTCCTGGTGCAGGCGCGCGGCCAATACCGGGTCGTCGAACAGGGCGCCCATTTCGGTATTGAGGTAGGCCGAGCGCGGGTCGAGGTTGAACGAGCCGACAAAGCCGCGCCGGTCGTCAACCAGGAAGGCCTTGGTATGCAGGCTGGCACCGCTGCTGCCGAACGGCGAGGCCTTGCTGGTATGCCCGTGTGATTTCAGTTCGTACAGCTGCACGCCGCCGGCCAGCAGCGGGCGGCGGTAATGCATGTAGCCGCTATGCACGGCGGCCACGTCGTTGGCGGCCAGCGAGTTGGTGATGATGCCGATCTGCACGCCGTCGCGCACCTGCTCGATCAAGGCCTTGGTGCCGGTCGCGCCGGGGACGAAGTAGGGCGATATCAGCAGTGATTTATGCTCGGCGCTGCTCAGTACCTCGATCAGGCGGGTGACCAGCCATTGGCTGCTGTCACCACCACTGGGTTTGCGCGGCGGATCGGAACGGATGCGTACGTCCTTGGTCCAATGCAGGTCCAATTGTTTGCTGAGGTAGGCATCGCTGAGCCGTGCGCGCACGCGCTGCAGGTATGGCGCGGCCTCCTGCTGGCGTGCGTCCACTTCGGCCTGGCTGACGAAATTGGCCATCTGCTGGTCGGTGCTGTAATGCAGGGCGGCGATCGGCACCACCGCGTCGCTGTTCCAGAAGTCATCGAAGATGCTGCTCGCATCGCTGGCAACCGGGCCGGCCAGCAATAGATCGAGGTCGCGGAAGTTCACGTCCGGGCGCGCGTCGAAATATTCGGCGCCGATATTGCGACCACCGACGATGGCCACACGGCCATCTGCGATCCATGCCTTGTTGTGCATGCGGTGGTTGATGCTGAAGGCCCTTTGCACCATTTCGACCAGGCGCCACAGGCCGTCGCGGTTGCGGAACGGGTTGTACAGGCGGATCTCGATGTTGGGGTGCTGGTCCAGTGCCAGCATCTGCGGGTCCAGGCCGGCGGCATTCATGTCGTCCAGCAGCAGGCGCACGCGTACACCGCGCTCGGCGGCCTGGTAGACATCGTGGGCCAGCAGGTGGCCGAGCAGGTCGTCGTGCCACATGTAGTACTGCAGGTCCAGGCTGCGCCCCGCCTGGCGGGTGACGATGGAGCGTGCTGCATACGCTTCGAGCCCGTCTGAGAGGTAGACCGCGCCGCTTTTGCCAGGGTTCTGGGCCAGCAGTGGCTGCAGCTGGCGGTCGATCAAGGTCTGCTGTGGCTGCAGCGGCAAGACCTGCGAAGGCAGGCCAACGGCCTTGGGCGTCAGGTGATCGCCCAGCAGCAAGCCGCTGCCAACCAGCAACAGCAGCGCGCCGAACAGATAGGCCATCAAGCGCAGCAGACGGTGGGGGCGAGGCGGCTTGTTCATGTGCGCATCCTAGCGGTGTTCGTGTGTTGGCGGCATTTTGTCCTGCAGCCATGACGTTCCGGGGGTGCGGTGGGTGCCCCGGCTGGGCGAGAATCGGGGTTTGCGTTTGCCGCGAGCCCCGTAATGACCGAACGTTCTTCCTCCTTCCGAGCGCCCAGTCTGGTGCTGCAGATTGTCATCGGCCTGATCGCCGGCATCGTGTTGGCGATGGCCTGGCCGGCCGGGGCGACCGCCGTTGGCCTGCTCGGCACGGTGTTCATTTCCGCGCTGAAGGCGGTGGCGCCGGTCCTGGTGCTGGTGCTGGTGACGGCGTCCATCGCCAACCACCAGCACGGGCAGAAGACCCATATCCGGATGATTCTGCTGCTGTATGTGATCGGCACCCTGGCCGCGGCATTGGTTGGCGTTGCAGCCAGCTTCCTGTTCCCGAGCAAGCTGGCGCTGAAGGCTGCCGAGGCTGGCATGAGCGCGCCAGGTGGCATTGGCGAGGTGCTCAAGACCTTGTTGATGCAGATCGTCGACAACCCGGTGCATGCGCTGCTCAATGCCAACTACATCGGCTTGCTTGCCTGGGCGGTGGGCCTGGGCCTGGCCTTGCGTCACGCCAGTCAGACCACGCGCACGCTGGTCAGCGATCTGTCCGATGCCATCACCTGGGTGGTGCGGCTGGTGATCAAGCTGGCACCGCTGGGTGTGTTCGGCATTGTCGCCTCGCTGTTGGCCGAGTCCGGGTTGGGCGCATTGAAGCAATATGCGCATCTGCTGGCGGTGCTGGTTGGCGCGATGCTGTTCATGGCCTTTATCGGCAACCCGCTGATCGTGGCGGTGGTGACGCGGCGCAATCCGTATCCGCTGGTGCTGCGCTGCCTGCGTGAGAGCGGCATCACCGCGTTCTTCACCCGTTCCTCGGCCGCCAACATCCCGGTCAACATGGAGCTGTGCCGCAAGCTTGGCCTGCATGAGGAAACCTATTCGGTCGCCATTCCGCTGGGGGCGACCATCAACATGGCCGGTGCGGCAATCACGATCTCGGTGCTGACCCTGGCTGCGGTCAATACCCTGGGCTATCCGGTCGATCTGCCGACCGCTTTGCTGCTCAGCGTGCTGGCAGCGGTGGGTGCCTGTGGTGCCTCCGGTGTGCCTGGCGGTTCTTTGCTGCTGATTCCGCTGGCCTGTGGGTTGTTCGGCATTCCCAACGACATAGCGATGCAGGTGGTGGCGGTGGGCTTCATCGTCGGCGTGGTCCAGGACTCGGCTGAAACCGCCTTGAACTCGTCCACCGACGTGGTGTTTGTGGCTGCGGCCGAACAAGCGCGCGGACGCGGCTGATGGCCACCGCTGGGCGTATCACGCCAGCGGTACGCATCGGCATTTCGATAGCGATTGCGACTGGCCTGTACGGCATCTCGTTTGGTGCATTGGCGGTGGCATCGGGTTTCAGCGTGGCGCAGACCGCTGCGTTGAGCCTGTTGATGTTCACCGGCGGCTCGCAGTTTGCCTTCATCGGCGTGATCGGCGCCGGTGGTGCGGGGGCGGCGGCGTTTGGCGCAGCCACCTTGCTGGGTATCCGCAACGCGGTATACGGCGCGCAGATCAACCGCATGCTGAGCCCGCGTGGCTGGCTCAAGCCGGTGGCAGCACAGGTCACCATTGACGAATCGGCGGCAACCGCCGCCAGCCAGAGCGATCCGCGGGAGCAGCGGCGCGGTTTCTGGGTAGCCGGGCTGGGCGTGTACCTGTGCTGGAACCTGTTCACCCTGTTGGGAGCGCTGCTCGGTGATGCGCTGGGCGACCCCCGCCAATGGGGATTGGATGGCGCGGCGGTGGCCGCTTTCCTCGGGCTGCTGTGGCCGCGTCTGCGCTCACGTGAGCCGGTGGCCATTGCCGTGGTCTGCGCGCTGGTGACAGTGCTGGCGCTGCCGTGGCTGCCTGCCGGGGTGCCGATTCTGTTCGCCGCTGCCGTTGCGGCGGTGTGGGGCTGGTTCGGGCACGGCCCTGCCGATGAAGGGTTGGAGCCGGATGTCGCGCCCACGACCGGGCCGGAGTTGGAGCGATGACGCTGTGGGCGTGGATCGTGCTGGGCTGTATTGCCGCATGGGCGATCAAGTTTGCCGGCTATCTGGTGCCGGTGCGCTGGCTGCAGTCACCGCGCATGAACCGTGTTGCCGGTTGCCTGACGATAGGCTTGCTGGCCTCGTTGACGGCGATGAATACCGTTTCGGCCGGGCAGGGGCTGGCCTTCGACGCACGCATAGGCGCGTTGCTGGCAGCGGCGCTTGCGTTGATGCTGCGGCTGCCGTTTCTGCTGGTGGTGATTGTGGGTGCGGCGGCAGCGGCGGCTATACGGTTGCTTTGAGCGCTGCTGGCGGTTGTAGGAGCGGCGTAAGCCGCGAAGCCGGTGCTTTGTCCGCGCGCTGATCGCCTGTCACTGCAGATTGTTTGATGGCGTTTTGTTTCGTGACCGGAGAGATGGTCAGCTTCGCGGCTTACGCAGCTCCCACAAAACTGCGGCTCCTGCACAGACGGAGAGGTCTTGGCGTGGAACTTGAGCCGCGAAGCCGGACTTCGTTCGGCCACTGATCGCCTGTCACTGCAGATTGTTTGATGGCGTCTTGTTTCGTGACCGGAGAGACGGCCAGCTTCGCGGCTTACGCCGCTCCTACAAAGCGGCGGCTCCTGCGGCGCCGGAGCGGGCCTTGGCCTAGAACTTCTGATCGGCAGCCAGATAACGCCACTGGCCTTCGGGCATCTTGCTCAGGCCGACACGGCCGATGCGCAGGCGGCGGATCTGCTCGGCCTTCAGACCGACCTGGCCGCACATGTTCTGCAGCTGCCCCAGGCGCACATCCTTGATCGCGAAACGCAGGCGCTGCTCGCTCTGCCAGCTGATCTTGGCCTGCGGCAGGCCGCGACCTTCATAGATCAGGCCGTGGGTGAGCTTGGGCATGGCCCACGGGCTGGGTTCACCGCTGACTTCGACCACGTACTCCTGCTCCAGGCTGGAACCGGACTCCTGCAGGTGGCGGCGCACGCGCCAGTCCTGGGTCAGCACCACCAGGCCGGTGGCGGCATCGTCCAGTGGCATCAGATAGTCCAGGCGCTGGAAATGACGGCTCAGTGGGCGGATGCCGGAAGCGTCGTCGGCAAAGCGGTTGTCGTCGCTCAGCAGGGCGACCAGCTGGTCGGCGCTGCAGCCGGCCGGCTTGTTGATCAGGAAAGTGGCCGCTTCGGCGGCCTCGGTGCTGCCCTCACTGCCCAGGGTGATGACTTCCTCGGTCACCATGGTCTGCGGGGTTTCCACCACCACGCCGTCGACGCTGATCCAGCCGCCTTCGATGTACTGCTGGGCCTGCGAGCGCGAGCACTGCAGCTGCGCGGAAACGCGCTTGTCGAGACGGATCGGGGTGGTCATGGCGTCAAAGGGTTCTACGAAGGGCGGGGAGTGTAGCGCCGTGGCGGGGCCTGGGCGATGGGCGGCTCAGGCGGGTTCATGTTCCAAGGCGGTCAGGTACAGGCGCAGGTCGAACTCCAGCTGGTGGTAATCCGGCTCCATATGCAGGCACAACTGGTAGAAGGCCTTGTTGTGGTCGGCCTCCTTGATATGCGCCAGCTCGTGCACCACGATCATCCGCAGGAACCCGGCCGGCGCCTCGCGGAACACGCTGGCGATGCGGATCTCGCGGCTGGCCTTGAGCTTGCCGCCATGGTTGCGGGAAATGGCGGTATGCGTGCCCAGCGCGTGCTTGACCACCTGCAGCTTGCCGTCATACAGCACCTTGCCCAGCGGTACCGACTGGCGCAGGTGGCGCTCCTTGATGGCCTGTACGTAGTCGTAGAGCTGGCGGTCGTTGCGCACCGCGTGCGGCTCGGCATAGCGCTTGCGCACGGCTTCGCCCAGCTTGCCTGCGTCCAGCAGCTCGCGGGCGCGCTGCTGCAGGTGTTCGGGATAGCCATTCAGGTATTTCAGCGCAAGCATCGGGATTCGGGCAGGGGAGTTGGGTAGGGCCGGGCAGGCCGCTATCATGGCAGCCTCGGCAACAAAACCATGAACAACGACGATGGCAAAGGGTAATCCGCTGCAGGAACAGCTGCTCAAGGCTGGTCTGGTGAAGAAATCACAGGTCTCGCAGGTGGCGCGTGAGCAGGTCAAGGCTCGCCATGGCAAAGGCCCGGCGACGGCGACCGACAGCCAGCGCGAGGCTGAGCGTGCACGCGCCGAAAAGGCCGAAAAGGACCGCCTGCTGGCCGCCGAGCGCAATGCCCAGCGCCGCGCCGATGAACTGCGCGCGCAGGCCCGGCAGATCATCAGTGACCGCAAGCTGCCGCGCGCCGGCGAGCTGGAATATCGCTTCAATGACGGTACGTTGATCCGCACGATCCTGGTCACTGAAGCGCTGCGCGCCCAGCTGGCCAATGGCGCACTGGTGATCGCGCGGCACGGCGACGGCTTCGAGCTGCTGCCGCGAGTGGCAGCCGAAAAGGTGCGTGAGCGCGATGCCAGCCTGATCGTGCTCGACCACGGCCAGAGTGCGGACACGCCGGTTACCACCGGCAATGCCGAAGACGATGCCTACTACGCGCAGTTCCAGGTGCCCGACGACCTGATGTGGTGAAAGAAGGCCTGCGGCGCGCTGCAGATAGCTGAACGGCGCGCACGCAGGCCTTGAATTGTGGCCGCGCAGGCGGCAGCTTGAACCTGTTGCTGTACGTGGAGACAGGTCATGGCCACCGGTTGGGCGGGCGATACCGCCGTTCAGGATCAGATTGATGCCACCGTCGAGGACGCCATCAAGCGTGCGCGCAGCCGCATGCCCAGCGGTCCGGGGCTGGAACACTGCGAAGAATGTGATGCGCCCATTCCCGAAGCGCGGCGCAAGGCCGTGCCGGGTGTGAGGCTGTGCATTGCCTGCCAGCAGGCGCAGGACGAAGACGAAGCATTTGCCGGCTACAACCGGCGCGGCAGCAAGGACAGCCAGCTGCGCTAGCGCTGCTGTGACCGTGCTGGTGGTATCGGCCTGCCATTCCCGCGCAGCCGTGAATGCGCATGTGCAGGCAAAAAAACTGAAACCCTCAGCTTTTGCCCGCCAGCGGCAGCACATCGTTCAAGTATTGCTTCTGCACGACACGCTGCACCAGCCGCGGCCGTTCCATCAGTACGAAGCGCACGCCCTTCACTGTCTGCGGCGCGGCCTTGCTGATGAAGCCAAAACGCTCATACACCGGCACCGCGATTTCGGACGAGTTGACCGTGTACTCGCGGCGCCCATGCACGCGCAAGGCGTGCTCCCACAGCAAACGGGAAATGCCGCGTCTACGGCAGCTGCGGCTGACAAACAGATGATGGATGTGGCTGTCGCCACGCATTGCGATCATGCCGGCGAGCGCGCCGGCATCGTCAACCACGTAATGCGCGAATTCCTTGTTGCCCAGGCGCTCGGCAAAGCTGGCCGGGGTCAATGACGCGAGGAAGGCATGCGCGTTGGCGCCGCTATCGGCATCCAGCAGGTGCCGTGCCAGCGGCGTGACCAGCGCGCTCAGCGCGTCGGCGTCGGCGACGTTTGCGTCGCGCACAGTGATGTCCTGATCCACTTGCTCCCCCCAACCAGCACCCCCGGAAGCAGGGGCGTGGGCGGAAGCATACCTGCAGCGGGCGCACTGTAAATGTGTGCGCCCCCGCAGCTCAGTGGTTTACGCCGCCATGGCGGAAACTGCCGCTCCAGCGCAGCATCGCGTACACGCACCACAGCCAGCCGGCGGTGGCGATCAGGCCGCCAACCAGGCCGATATGTTGCATGCCCAGCTGCAGGCTGACCTGGCTGCCGATCAGCGCGCCGGCGCCAATACCGATGTTGAAGATGCCGGAGAACAGCGCCATCGCCACGTCGGTGGCATCGGAGGCCAGGTTCAATACCTTCGACTGCATAGACAACGCAAAGCTGATCATCGCCACGCCCCATACCGAGACCAGCACATACAGCAACAAATTACTGTGCAGGCCGGTGCGCAGCAGCAACAGGCTGGCGGCCAGGGTGCCGATGGCACTCAACAGGAAACCGCGCGGCCAGCGCAGGCCGTAGCGCGAGAACAGCACGCTGCCGAGGAAACCCATGCCGCCGAACAACAGCAGCACCAGCGTGGTCACATGCGCATCGAAGCCGCCGATCTTCTGCACGAACGGTTCGATGTAGCTGTAGCCGGTGAACTGCGCCGACACCACCACCATCACCAGCAGGTACAAGGCCATCAATGCCGGGCGTCGCAGCAGTACCGGGATGCTGCTGGCCGAGCCGCTGTTCTGGCTGGGCAGGGCCGGCAGCAGCCGGGCCAGCACCAGCATCACCAGCAGGGCGACGCCGCCGATGGCGACGAAAGTGATGCGCCAGCCCAGCAGCTCGCCGACGATACGACCCAACGGGATGCCCAGCACCATCGCCACCGAGGTGCCGGTAGCCAACAGGCCCAGCGCCTGCGGGCGTTTGTCCTGCGGCGCCACGCGCACAGCCAGCGAAGCGGTGATCGACCAGAACACCGCATGGGCCAGGGCAATGCCGACGCGGCTGGCCATCAGCACCGGGTAGCTCCAGGCGATGGCTGACAGCACGTGGCTGAGGATGAACACCGCGAACACGGCGAGCAGCAGCTTGCGGCGGTCGAAATTGCGGGTCAGCAGCATGCACGGCAGCGAGGTCAGTGCTACCACCCATGCGTAGATGGTCAGCATCAGGCCGACATGTTCGATCGGTTTGCCGAAGTCGGCGCCGATGTCGCTGAGCAGGCCTACCGGAACGAATTCACTGGTGTTGAAGACAAAGGCGGCCAGCGCCAGGGCGATGACGCTGAGCCAGCGTTGGCGGTCGGAGCGGGGTTGCTGGACGTCGGCAACGGCAAAAGCGTCGCCTGCCTGCGGGGCAGGGCAGGAAGTATTGGGAGAGGCGGACATTACGTGCGGGGGCTTGCGACCGGGCCGGTCGCTCAATACCGGCAATTTTCGCACGCACTGTGTGGACGGGAGCGGAACACTGTGGATTGGGGCGAGCGCGTGGCGGCTTTGTTCAGTTGGGTGATGCCGCTGGCGGCCCGGTCCGGCCCCGCAATGCGCTGCAGGCGCTGATTGCGAGGCGATGTTGCGGCTGTATGCGTTGTTCTGTCGCGGCCGTCATCCCCAACTCGGTGGGGATGAGGCGGCCAACCTGCAGCAGGCGTCGTGGCGGCTCAGCCGTCTCCCTGCACAGTGGTGGGCAGGGTGTCGCTGCCACGCCAGCGGCGCAGGCCGCGCTGGAAGAACAGGCTGTTGGGGATCTGCATCAGCGTGCCTTCGCTCGGCCCGCCGACTTCGTGCAGGGTGGTGTAGATCAGGTTGATGTCGGTGACCACGCCCTTCAGGCCCGGTTTCTCGCCGTTTTCCAGCAGCTCGATCTGGTCACCGAGGCGGAACGGGCGGGTAGTGAAGATCAGGAAGGTGCAGAAAATGTTGGACAGCACGCTCCAGGCCGCAAAAAACGCCACCGCACCCACTGCGGCGAAGCCCGTGAAGGCGGTCCACAGCACGCTGGCCTGGACGTTCAATGCCTGCAGGATGGCTATCAGTGCCACCGCGCCGATGATGAAGTTGGACAGGCGGCGGATCGCCATCTCGATCTGCGCCGGCAGCGTGTAGTGCTTGCCCACCCGTGCCAGCAGGCGCCGTGTGAGCAGGCGCAGCAGCCAGGCCACGACCAGGATCAGCAGGATGCTCAAGCCGGTATTGATGGGTTCAATCCATTGCTGCATCGAGGTGGGGAGGTAGTGCTTCATGCGTTTTCCTTGCGAGTGCGTCAGCGCTTCAGTGCAGCGTCGGTATGGCGGGGATTGCCGTCGTTGCTGGCCGGGGTGATGTTCAACAGGCGGGCCAGCAGCGGATAGATGTCGACATTGTCGATGGGCGCGATGGTCACGCCCTGGGCGAAGGCCGGGCCATGACCGATGAACGGTGAATACATGTCCGGCAAAGTGTTGTCGTAACCGTGCTCGCCCAATAGCTCGTGGCCCTTGCGCTTCTCGGCCTGGCGGGTGGTGACCTGCCAGCCCAGCTCGGCGCTGCAGATATAGGACGGTACACGGGGGTGATGCCCATATTCAAAGCGGGCCGGGATCTGCTCGCGGGTCATGCAGGTGATGTGCGGGTAGCTGCCCGACAGCAGCTGCTGCGCGGCGGCTTCACCGCCGGGCAGGGCATTGAACGAGGCGTAGGCGCCGGTCCAGCCGAAGTCCAGCTGGCTGACATCGACCAGGTCATCCAGGTAGATCTGCTGGGCCGGGCTGGTGTTGGTCATGCCGTGGTCGGAGGTGACCACGATGTTGATCTTCTGCTGCAGGCCCTGCGCGGCGATGCCGGCCAGCAACTCAGCCATCGCAGCGTCCACCTCGCCCAGCGCTGCGTTCAATTCGGCCGAGTCGGGTCCATGGCGGTGGCCGATGGTGTCGACCTTGTCGAAGTACAGGGTGATGAAATGCGGGCGCTGTTCGGCGGGCAGTGCCAGCCACTGCAATACCTGCTGCACGCGCTGCTGCGAGTTCACCTTGATGTCGAACGGGCGCCAGAATTCGGGCCGCGCGCCGTGCACCGGCGCCTCCGAGCCTACCCAGAACATGGCCGCGGCACGTCCGCCCTGTTCGCGTACGCTGGTCCACAGCGGCTTGCCGCCGTCCCACCAGCGCTCGTCGCCGACCGTGGCCGGGTCGAACATGCTGAAGCGCACGCCGGGAATATCCGGGTCGGTCATGAAGTTGGCGATCACGCCGTGGTGATCCGGGCGCAGGCCGGTGACCAGGGTGTAGTGGTTGGGGAAGGTAATCGACGGGTACGAGGGACGCATGTACTCGGCACGGGCACCGTTGGCGGCCATCGCCGCCAGTGTCGGGGTCAGGCCACGCTGCAGATAGTCGTTGCGGAAGCCATCGATGGAGACCAGGATCACCGGTGCCTGCGCGTCGCGCGGCAGGCCGGCTGCAGCTGTTGCCGCGTCGGTGGCGGCCTCGGTGGCGGCAGGTGTGCTGGCGCAACCGGCCAGGGCAAGGGCGGTGCAGAGCAGCAGGGCAGGGGTACGCAACATTCGGCAGCAAAGGTCTGGTAAACCACGATTGTCGGCCAGCGCGGCCTTTGCTGCCAGTCGCGGCCGGGCTGCCAGCCGCTTCGGCAAAACATTTGCGATGGCTTTAAACCTTTTTGCTGCTTGCCGCATCCAATGGATATGCTCGACACCCTTGTGACCGCTGCCGCTCCCTCACCGCCCGTCATCGACGATGCCGCGCTGGCCCGTGCCGCCGCCGAAGGCGACACCCGCGCCTACGAGCGCATCTACCGGCGGCATTCGCCGCGCCTGTATGCGTTGTTGTGGCGCCTGTGCGGCGGCAACGCCGCGCGTGCCGAGGATGTGCTGCAGGAGACCTTCATCCAGGCCTGGCGCAAGCTGCCGCAGTTCCGCTTCGAGAGCGCGCTGGCCACCTGGTTGCATCGGCTGGCGGTGAATACGGCGCTGATGGAGCTGCGCGCGGCGACGTTCGAGTCGCTGGATATTGGTGAGTCGGGGATGGACATATTGGCCGAAATGGCCGACACCCCGCGCTGCCATGCCACCGGCATGGACCTGGAACGGGCGCTGTTGACGCTGCCACCGCGTGCTCGTGCGGTGCTGGTATTGCACGACATTGAAGGCTGGAAACACCAGGAAATCGCCGTGGAACTGCAGATGGCTGTCGGCAGTTCCAAGGCACAGCTGCATCGTGCGCGCAGCTTGTTGCGCACGCGGCTTGGAGACGCATGATGAACCACCACGACAACGATCACGATGATGCGCTGGCGCAGCGCCTGCGCGGGTTGCCGTCCGAACGGGTAGCACCGGCGGCGGTATGGCAGCGCATCGCCGCCCAGCTGGAGCAGACACCGCGCTTGCTGCAGCCGCCCGTGGCAGCGGTTCCTGCCACCAGCGCCGCACCCGCAATGCGCGCCCTGCGCCGGCATTGGCCGCGCTACGCCGCTGCGGCGGGCGTAGTCGCCTTGGTCGGCGTGGCAAGCATGCTGTTGCTGCCACAGCAGCCGCCTGCCGCAGTGGCGGTGACGGAATCGGCGCTGCAGCAGCAGGCCAATACCATCACCTATCAGTACCGGCAGGCGATGGCGACGCTGCCGCAGCAGTCGCTGCCTGTCGAGCTGCAACCGGCACTGCGCGAGCTGGATGCGAGCGCCGGCAGCATCCGCAGCGCCATCGCGCAGAGCCCCGATGCCACGTTTCTACTTGGACAGTTGCAGCGTACCTATGCGCTGCGGCTGGAACTCACCCGCAAGGGCGTCAACCCGACCGGAATTTCGACTTGAAGGAGCTCCTCATGAATGTTTCTTTGCAGCGGCTATTGGCAGCAGCCCTGTTGCTTGCGCCCCTGACCAGCGCGTTCGCGCAGACCGCCGTCAACCGCAGCCTGCCGCTGTCCAGCGGTGGCCGGGTGGAATTGAGCAATATTGCCGGCTCGGTGACCGTGCGTGGCTGGGACCGCAATGAAGTGCAGCTGACCGGCTCGCTCGGCGAAGGCCAGCGCCTGGAGGTGGAAAGCAGCGCCAACCGCGTGGCGCTGAAAGTGGTCTATCCACAGAACCGCAGCAGCAATCGTGGCGCGGTGCTGGAGCTGCGGGTGCCGCGCGCGGCGCAGTTGCAGACCAGCACGGTCAGCGCGACGGTGGATGTGGCCGAGGTGGATCTGCGTCGACTGCAGAGCTCCACCGTCAGTGGCAGCATCACCGCCAATGGGCGCGCTGGTGAGGCGGAGTTGACCACGGTCAGCGGCGCGATCCGCTCGCAGCTGCAGACAACGCGCCTGGAGACCAGAACGGTCAGCGGTGGAATCAATGCGGCCGGTGGCAGCGGTGGCGAGGTTTCAGCGAACACCGTGTCGGGTGGTATCACGCTGGATCTGGCCAAGGTGCAACGGCTCAATGCCGAGTCGGTATCAGGCAGTCTGGGCGTGCGCAGCGCTGGCTTGCAGCCCGGCGGCCGGGTCAACCTGGAGACGGTGAGTGGCTCGGTCACGCTTGGCTTGCCGGCCAGTACTTCGGCGCAGTTGAAGGTCAGCACCTTCAGCGGCAGCATCCGCTCCGATGTAGGCCAGGTGGAGAGCCCGCGTTACGGGCCAGGCAAGAATCTTGATGCACGCATCGGTGGCGGCGACGGCGATATTTCGATCCAGTCGCATTCGGGCACCGTGCGGGTGAATCTGGACCGCTGATACATCCGCTCCCTCCTTTTGCCGCAGGTAAGGGGAGGTTGGGAGGGATGGCTTCAAAAGCTCCCTCCTTTTGCCGCAGGTAAGGGGAGGTTGGGAGGGATGGCTTCAAAAGCTCCCTCCCTTTGCCGCAGGCAAGGGGAGGGTTGGGGAGGGGTAGCTTCAAAAGCTCCCTCCCTTTGCCGTAGGCAAGGGGAGGGTTGGGGAGGGGTAGCTCTCGGCTTTTGAGAGCTTCAGCTTCGTGGCTTACGCCACTCCCACACCTGCGGTGTTTGCTGCCGCTGCCAACGCCAGCCCCTGCACCACGCCGAACGATGGGTCGCCGTGCACCAGCTTGGCATTCGGGAACGCCGCCGCTGCCGCCTGCTGGATGTAACCGGCGCGCGACATGCCGCCGGTCAGGAATACCGCTGCTGGATCGTGCCCGATATCAGCGCGCACCTGCTGCAGCAGAGTCTCCAGTTCGGACAGGTAGCCACCGGCCGCCGCGGTCAGATGCGGAGCATCGATGTCGACCGACAGGCCCGGCTCGATGAAGTCCAGCGCGCTGCTGTGGTTGGGCTGGCTGCTCAGGGCGATCTTGCAGTGCTCCACCGCGCGGTACAGGCGCGCGGTGTTGCCGGTGTCCTGCAATGCCTGCAGGCGCGGGCCGTACGGTAAATCCACCGCATCGTAGTTGTGCTGGCGGAAATCGCGCTGGCGGGTCATGTCCTGCACCATCGCCGCTTCCACGTAGTGGTGCGCCGGCACGCGGGTGATGCCACGGCCGAACAGCGGCATGTAGCCGGCCAGGCTCAAGGCCAGATCGATATCGGTACCGCCACGGGCGATACCCCAGGCGCGGTGGATCTGTGGCGAGGTATTGCCACCCACGCTGGCATGGGCGATGTCGGTGGTGCCGCCGCCGACGTCGACGATCACCGCTTCATGGCGCTCGCTGCTGACAGCGTGGTAGTGCATTGCGGCAGCGGCGGGTTCTTCAAGGAAATCCACTTCGTCAAAGCCGGCCGCCATTGCCGCGTTGCGCAGGATATCCAGCGCCTGGTCGTTGCCGGCCGCGCCAATCGAGCTGCGGAACTGCACCGGGCGGCCAAGCAGGGCGCTGCGCACGTTCTGCTGCAGCTGGCGCGAAGCGGTCAGGCGGATGTGTTCCAGGATGTGGGTGGCGATGCCGGTGATGGTCTGCTTGGCGCGCGGATGCAGGTTGTAGCCCAGCATCGATTTCGGGCTCTGCACCAGGTTGCCTTCGTTCTCTTCGAAGTAGGCTTCCAGCGCGTCGTCGCCATAGACCGCGTTCTGCAGCAGCGCGGTGGAGCTGCGGGGTTCGCGGATGCGCTCTTCCATCCATTGGCGGCGGACCACACGGATCGCATCGCCGCGCAGCTGCTCCTGGCTGCGCGTGGTGCCTGCTGCGCGCGCGCTGCGGCGGCCGGATTCGATCAGTTCGTCGACCTGCTGTTCCAGCGCCGGGGTCAGCTCGAAGTCGTTGGGGTCGCGCATCACCTCGGGGAAGTACACCGTGGTGCGGAATTGCTGGGCTTCACCAAAACTGACCGGTACCACCTTGCCGTCGATATGGGCGGCGGCGGCCGAGTTGCTGGTGCCAAAGTCGATGCCGAGTTTCATCATGCCTGCACGTCTTGCTGCTGAATCGGCCGCGCACTTTACTACGCGGCCGCGCCGCTGGCTTCACATGCCGTTGGCCGGCCCCGGTTTCGATTCCGGTTCCAGTGCATCCAGCCGGGCCTGCCAGGCCTGTGGGGTCTCCGGCTTGACGAACAATGCGACGATCTCCGGGTGGTGCTGGCGCGCGGCCTGCTCGATGCGGGCTACACAGGCTTCGATCTGCACGGTGGTGCAACGGTCGTCAAACGCCGCGCTGAGCGTGGCCAGCACCTGGTTCGGGCCAACCTGGATGGTCAGCACGCCGTTCGCGCTTTCAATGTCGGGATCGGCGTTGGCCCGCTGCAGCAGGGCCTGGCCCAATTCAGGATGGGCGGGCTCGCCGATCAGCAGGCCCTTGGTTTCGCGCGCCAGCAGGTAGGCCGCCACCGCCAGCACCGCGGCTATGCCGATCGATGCCAGTGCATCGAGTTCAGGAATGCCCAGCCACTGCGCGCCCGCCAGGCCGGCCAGGGCGATCAGCAGACCGAGCATCGCCGCGCTGTCTTCCAGCAGCACGGTGAAGGTGCTGGGGTCCTTGCTGCGCCGGAACGCTTCGAAATAGCCATAGCGGCCTTTGCTGGCACGGAACTCGCGCAGTGCAACCCACCACGAGGTGCCCTCGAACAGCAGCGACACGGCCAGCACGATGTAGGCGATGGTGGGGTTGGCGACCGGTTCGGGATCGCGCAGATGGACGATGCCCTGGTACAGCGAGATGCCCGCACCCATCGCAAATACCAGCACCGCAACGATGAAACTCCAGAAGTACAGCTCGCGGCCACGGCCGAACGGATGGGTCCGGTCCGGTGGTTGGCTGGCACGGTTGAGGCCGTGCAGCAACAGCACTTCATTGGTGGTGTCCACCAGCGAATGTACGCCTTCACTGAACATCGCCGAGCTGCCAGAAACCGCTGCGGCAATGAATTTGGCCACGGCAATGCCGAGATTGCCGGCGAGGGCCACATAGATGACGAATCGCGAGCCGCTTTTTTTTGCCACTTGTTGTCCTGCCAGCGCGGCGCAGGCTGCCGCGCGGCCACTTTCCCGCCCGCTGCGTGGCGGTGGTGTGAGCGACTGTGACCCCAGCGGCTAGAATAGGCGGCTATTCAATGTCCGGGAGTCCCCCATGTCTGTTGCTTCCTGCCCGCAGTGTTCGCTGGAAAACGTCTATGCCGATGGCGCGTTGTGGATCTGTGCCGATTGCGGCCATGAATGGACCGCAGGTGAAGCGGCCGAGTCGAGCCTGGTGGTACGCGACAGCAACGGCAATGTGCTGGTGGCTGGCGACACCGTCACCGTGATCAAGGACCTGAAGGTCAAGGGTTCGTCGATCCCGCTCAAGCAGGGCACGGTGATCCGCAACATCCGCCTGGTCGAGGACGATGCCGAACACATCGAAGGCAACTCGGAAAAGATCAAGGGCCTGGTGCTGAAGACCTGCTTCCTGCGCAAGGCCTGAGCCAGCTTCGCGCGGCGCAGCCACACTGCACCGCGCAGTGGCGTGCGATCAGCGCGCCGCGTGGCGCGCTTCCAGCCGGCGGATGCCGTCGAGCTTGCTCTGGTACACCGCCCGCAGTGGATCGCCGCCCAGGTCGCGGGCACGTTTCATTTCGCGCTCGGCCAGCCGGTTGTTGCCGCTTAGGAAGTAGGCGCGGGCAAGGCCGAAATGGAACTGATGGGCATTGCCGTACAGCCGCACCGCTTCGCGGTAGTAGTGCGCTGCAAGAGCATAGTCGCCGGCTGTTTCGGCGCTATTGCCCTGCATGTACTGATAGAACGGATCACGCTTGCGTACCTGTTCCAGTCGCGTCTGCAGCTGCGCGACGCGGCGTGTATCACCCATGCGCTGGTAAAGCTTGGTGGCGTTGTGCAGGGCGGGGGCGTGCGTGGCGTTGATCGCCAGTGCGGTTTCAAGATCCCTGGCGGCCGCATCCAGGTCGTTCTCGCGCGATTCGAGTACGCCCAGGTTGCTCCATGCCGGCACGAAGCGCCGATCCATCCGCAGGGATGCTTCAAAGTAGGCACGGGCGCTGGGGTAATCGTGCGCGGCCAACTGCTCGGCACCGCGGTTGTTGTAGAAATGGGCCAGGGCGCGCCTGTCACCGATGGGCTGTGGCCCGCGGCGGTCGTACAGCACATTGCTGTCCAGGTCCAAGGTGGCGCTGCGGCCGTCCACACGCATACCGACATTGACGTGGCCGGCATTGAAGATCAGACCCTGGTCCTGGTACCAGGACACCACTTGCCCGACTTCCTGCATGCGCGCGTCCAGGCCGATCTCGCGGGCCAGGGCAACAAACAACAGGGTGAAGGACAGACAGTTGGCTCGGTGCTGCTGCCAGGTCTCGGCCACCGTCAAGGTCGCCTCGGTGTCGTATTCCAGTCCCAGCCCCTCCGGGCGGAACACCAGCTCAACCAGCAGGTGCAAGCGCTGCTCGGGGGAGTTGGCGAGGTTGATCACCCGTTCCTGCAGTTGCGCACGTACTTCCGCTGGGATTGCCATTACCTGCTCCGGCGTGGGAACCGGCGCTGGGGCAGCTGCCGACACAGGAGTAGGGGAGGGCGCTGGCGCGGCCAAGGCTACGCTGCTGGCGGCGAGCAGGACTAACGCATTCCAACCGATCATGGCGATCACCCGGAGTTTGCTGCGGCATGCCCAGTGTAGGCCTGTTGCCGGTGGATGGCAGCCGGCGGGTACAAATCCACAGCGGGTGTGGACCAGCCCTGTGCAAACATGTGGATAACTACCGGCAGCCCTTGTGCGGCGTGGCTCGGTAAGTGGTGGTGAAATTTTCGCCATGGCCGGGCCGCGGCCGGCGCTGTCTGCTAGTATCCGCGGCCCCAGACAGTATTGGCCGCCGCAACGGAGCGGGTACGACGGCCGGCTTTCGATACCAGACCATGACGAAGCAGCTTTCCTCCACCGAGGCCCAGATGACGCTGGGCCTGGGCAGCGACATTCCAACCGAGCGCCTGTTCTTTGCCGTGATGCCGGACCCGATGACGGCCGAGCGCGTGGCCGAGCTGGCCGACGGCTTGCGCGAGGAACATGGCCTGCTCGGGCATCCGTTGGCGCCCGAGCGCCTGCACGTGACCCTGCACCACCTGGGTGACTACGCTGGCCTGCCGCCGAGCCTGCTGCCCAAGGTCCGCCAAGCTGCGGCGCGGGTGCGCATGCCCGAGTTCGAGGTCTGCTTTGATCAGGTGGGCAGCTTTGCCGGCGGTGCGAAGAACCCGTTCGTGCTGCGCAGTGAATACGGCGCCGAGTTGTTGAATGGCCTGCACGAGGAACTGGCGCGCTGCCTGCACGGCGTAGGCGGCAAGCTGGACCCGCGCTTCACTCCGCACATGACCCTGCTGTACGACAGGCGGCGTCTGCCGATCCAGCCGGTGCAGCCGTTCCGCTGGTTCGTGCGCGAATTCATCCTCGTGCGCAGTTTCCTCGGCCAGGGGAGATACCAGATTGAAGGCCGTTGGCAGCTGGGTTGAGCGCCTGCGGTTGAGGGAGCGCTGTGTGGTCTCAGCGTCGGCCAGCCCCCGCAAATCCTGTTTGGTGGTCACGGCTTCATGCCAAGATGCAGGCATGAACGACTTGCTGCAGACCTTGCCGCCTCCGCTGCTGGCCGAGCTGAAAACCGCTTACGCGCAGCCGCCGCGCGCTTATCACAACTTCGGCCATGTGCAGGCCTTGTTGCAGCATTACCGCGATGTCGCCGCCGGGCCCGGCTGGCAGCAGCCGTTGGAGGTGCTGCTGGCCGTGCTGTACCACGATGCGATCTATGAGGCCGGGCGGGGCGACAACGAGGCGCGTTCGGCCCAGTTGGCGGCGGCGGGTATCGAGCGCTGGTTGCCGGATACCACGGTGGATGTGGCGCGGGTGGTGGCGCTGATCGAACTCACCGCACAGCACGGCAGCCTTGGCGCGGATGCCCTGGATGCTGATGCCGCGCTGTTCCTGGACAGCGACATGGCCATCCTCGGTGCCCCGGATGCGATCTTCGACGCCTATGACCGCGGCATCGCCGAGGAGTACCAGGGCAAGGTGCCGGGCTTCCTGTTCCGGCTCAATCGGCGTCGTTTCCTGCGCAAGGTATTGGCGCAGCCGCGGATCTTCTTCAGCGATTTTTTCCATGAACGTTACGATGCACAGGCGCGGGTAAATCTGCGCCGGGTTGCGGGCTGAGCGCAGTGCTTGGCTAAACTAGCGGTTGTCCCACCGTTGATAAGGCCGCGTTGGCCGCTGTGATGAACGAACTGCCCGTCCATGATCCTGCCGCGCCGGATCCCGATCCGCGCCCGCAACCGCCTGAAGCACCGGGGCCGAATGAATGCTGCGAAAGTGGCTGCCCCATCTGCGTGATGGACATCTATGCCGACGAACTGGCCGCCTACCGGCAGCGCCTGGCCGATTGGACCGCACGGCATCCCGAAGCACAGGCCTGAGCCAGCGCTTTCGACATCTTTCTGCCAACAGCAGGCGTAGGCTGGGCCGGTTAGAAACCGGGACTGGATGGATGGCGCGTGTGATCTGGGGAAGAAGTGTGCTGGCGCTGAGCCTGCTGGTGGCACCCGTGGTGACGGCATTGGCGGCCGAACAGGTCAGCCATGGCCGTTTTCAAAACGTACCGGTGTTATTGCCCGGCACCCCAGCAGAACGGGTGGTGCTGTGGTTCGGCGATGGCCACGCGCCGGCGGCGCAGCATCAGGCGCGGCTGCAGGCGCTGCGCGATGACGGCGCCATGGTGGTCGATATCGACACCCGCCAGCTGTACCAGGTACTGGCCAAGGAAGGCGCGCATTGCGGCTTTTCGGCCGGTGACGTGGAGAACTTCTCGCGCTACGTACAAGCCTACTACCGTGTGCCCACCTACCGTCTGCCGATACTTGGCGGCGACGGTGCCGGTGCGGCCTTGGCCTATGCGGTGGCAACACAGGCCGATGCGGACGTGTTTGCCGGCTTGCTGACCGAGGATTTCTGCCCGCAACTGCACAACGCGACGATGATCTGCGGTGATGCCATCAAGGGCCGCAGTCTGCAGCCGCAGCCGCTGCGTTTCCCGTGGTTGAATGCTGCCGCCGGCACTGCGCAGGCTTGCCCGGCGACGACGGTCAATACCTTCACCGCCGCGGTGCCGTGGGCGCGGCCGTTTGCGCGTACCCGTGCGGGCAGTGCCTTGCCCGGTGAGCTTGCTGCCGCGCGGGTGCTGGGCGCGCAACACGGCGTCAGTCTGCCTGCGGTGCCAGCGGACTTGGATGGTCTGCCGCTGGTGGAAGTGCCGACCAGCGGGCCGGGCGATACCTTCGCGGTGTTCGTCTCCGGCGATGGTGGCTGGGCGGGATTGGACAAGGAGGTCGCAGGCGCCCTGGCGCAGGCCGGTATTCCGGTGGTGGGCGTGGATTCGCTGCGTTACTTCTGGAGCGAACGCACACCGGCCGGGTTTGCCACTGATCTGGATCGCATCGCGCGCTACTACGCCAACCACTGGCAGCGGCCGAAACTGCTGCTGGTCGGTTTCTCGCAGGGCGCCGACGTATTGCCTGCGGCGATCAACAAGCTGCCGCCGCCCAGCGCGCAGATGCTGAGCATGACCGCACTGATGTCGCTGGGCGAGCGCGCGGACTACGAATTCCATGTCAGCAACTGGATTTCCAGCGGCGGCGATGATGGCCTGCCGATCGCGCCGGAAATGCGCAAGCTGGCCGCCGACCGCACCTTGTGCATCTATGGCGAGGACGACGACGACGCGCTGTGCCCGAAGCTGCCAGCCGGCAGCGCGCAGTTGCTGAAGCTGCCCGGCGATCACCATTTCGAAGGCGACTACGCCGGCCTGGCCAAGGTGATCCTGCAGCACGTGCAGAGCCGATAAGGCCTGGCAGCAGCATCGATGTGCTTGTGGGAGCGGCGTAAGCCGCGAAGCCGGCAATCCCAAACGACCACCTGTAGGAGCGGCGTAAGCCGCGAAGCTGACGTCGTTTCAGTTCACCGGCTTCGCGGCTGACGCCGCTCCTACAAATGCCACCGCTACGTTGTTGAAGTGCTTGTGGGAGCGGCGTGAGCCGCGAAGCTGACGTCGTTTCGGTTCACCAGCTTCGCGGCTGACGCCGCTCCCACAAACCAGCAAACCAGCAAACCAGCAAATCAAAACGACTACTTTCTGCTTGGATCCAGCGAAATCAGCCGGGTCACATCCAGCAGTGCCGCCGGCAGATGCACACCGCCGGGGGCGGCCAGATAACGCGGCCGCCATTCCGGCGCGAACTTGGATTTGAAACGGCGCAAGCCGGTGAAACCATAGAAGCGCTCGCCATGCCGCGCGACCAGATTGGCGAAGCGATTCCAGCGGCCGGCCAGACGGTGCTGGGCCAGACCGGTCAGCGGTGCCATGCCCAGCGAGAAGCGGGTATAGCCATTGGCCGCGCCCCACAGGAACAGCTCGATGAACAGGAAATCCATCGTGCCCTTGGGCGCATCCGGGCGGTGCCGCATCAGATCGACGGAGAGCTCCTTGCCGGCCGGTGCCTGCCAGATATTGGCGAAGGCGACGATGCGTCCTTCGGCCTCGACCAACGCCACCGGGAAGCGGCTCATGTAGCCGGGCTCGAAGCTGCCCAGTGAGAAGCCTTTCTCCTCGCCGGCTTTTTCGTCCAGCCAGGCGTCCGAGATTTCGGCCAGCGCATCCAGCAGCGCCGGCACCTCGCCCGCCGCCACCAGCTTGAAGCTCAGGCCCATGCGCTTGCCCTTGTTCCATGCCTGGCGCAGGTCGGCGCGTTCGCTGCCGGCCAGGCTGAAATCATTCAGCGGCACCATCGCTTCCTCGCCCAGTTTCACCAGGGTCAGGCCCAGGTCCAGATAGTTCTGCCAGTACTTGCCGCTGGTCTGATAGAACACCGGGCGCAGGCCGAGGCGGTCCGCTTCTTCACGGAATTTCCAGATCAGCGCCGTGGCCACCTGCGCCGGCCCGACCGGGTCGCCCATGGCTACCAGTGAGCCGCCATAGCGCTGCAGCATCACGAAGCCATCGCCGGCTTCGCTGCGCAGGATCGCCTTGTCGCCGGTCATCGCCACGCAGGCCTGGGTGTCCTCGGCCTGCGCCAGGATCGGCCGCAGCTGTTCCAGCGTGGCGTCATCGGGCAAGGGCAGTGGACTGCGGGTGCTGTGCAGCAGCCGTGCCAAGCCGAAGATGACCACGGCGATGCAGACCAGCAACAGGGCACGCAGCGCACGCGGTGCATTGCCGGAGGTGGCGAACTGCCACCAGAGCTCGCTCTGGTATTCGACGTGGCTGTAGACGAAGAACAACAGCCATACCGTGGCCACCAGCACCAGCGCCACATTGCGCAGCCAGGGCCAGGACCAGGCTTCATCCAGCAACGCGCCCTCGCGGTAGAACTCGCGCCGTGCCGCCCACAAGGCCATCGCCAACAGCGGCAGGGTAAGTGCCACGGTGAGATGGCCGCCGCGCAACCAGGCCGGCAACGGCAGCGCGATGCACAGCGCGAATGCCAGCATCCAGGCGGCATGACTGCGCCGCTGCAGGCCCTGGCCGATCAACAACAGCAGGATGCCGCCGAGGCTGCCCAGCAGATGCGAGGTTTCCACGATGGGCAGCGGCGCCGGTAGAACCCGCTGATGCGGTACCGGCAAGGTGCCATCGATCAGCAGCAGCGCGCCGGCGGCGAATACCGCCAGCGCTATCAGCTGCGGCAGCCACGGCCGCACTACCGTCCAGGCGGTGCCGGCGCCACTACGCAGTGGCCGGCGCACGCTGGCCAGTGCCGCCAGCAATGCGGACAGGAACAAGGGCAGCAGGTAGTAGGTGACCCGGTAGGCCACGGCGGCGGCCAGCAGGGCCGCCGGTGCCACATGCGGCAGCAGCTTGAGCAGGCTCCATTCGAATACGCCCAGCCCGGCCGGCACGGTGGAAACCAGGCCCGCCACCACCGCCACCAGATACAGGCCAACGAAGCCGACAAAACCGACCTCGCCCTGTGCCGGCAGCAGCACATAGAACGCCGCCGATGCCAGGCATAACTCGACCACGCTCAAGGCGGTGACTTCCAGCACCGTGCGCCGGTCGGGTATCCACATGCGGTGTTGGCCCCAACCGATGCTGCGGCCCTGGCGCCCAACCAGCAGCAACATCGCAGCGAAGCCGACCAGCATGGCCACGCCCACTGCGTGTACTGCCATTGCCGGGATCGGCAAGGCCAGCGCGGCCGCGCCCGGCTCCAGCAACAGGGCAAAGCCCAGCAACAGCCAGGCGCCAAACACGAAGCCCAGCGTGCTCATCAGCACCACCTGGCCGATTTCGGCAAGGCTGAGCCCTGCGCGGCCATAGCTGCGCACGCGGACGGCACCACCGGTCAGTGCCGCAAACCCCAGCGTCTGCCCGGCGGCGTGGGCGAGGAAGGCGGTGAGAGCCACCCGGGTGGCCGGCAAGGGATGCCTGGCGCGACGCAGGCCAATGGCGTCGAACCCGATCAGGCAGGCGTAGCTGGCCATGCCCAGCAGCGTCGCCAGCCCCAGCTGCGACCATGACAGCCCGCGCACCGCCGCGCGGATCTGGTGGTAGCCGTGGTCGCTGAACTCCCCGGCCAAGGCATGCAGGGCCATTGCCATGATGGCCAGGGTTACCAGGATGGCGGCAATACGTCGCCAGCCCGGTGCGGACGGGTGCGAAGGCGTGGCAGACGCGGTCATGCAGGTTCGGCGGGCTGGGCGCTGGTACGGCGCGGAGTCATAAGACTAGCGGTAGTGCGTGATGATGGCTGCATGTCGCCTGCAGGGCGTTTCCATCGGCTTCAGTCGGCGCGGCGGTGGCAGGCGCACTAGACTGGGTGGCTCAAGGCTCAGGCGTAGGGGAGAGGGCATGGGTGGTGGTTCGCAAGGGGCCGGGTTGCCACGTCCGGCACTGGTCGTGGCGGTGGTGTTGGCATTGCTGACGTTTTTGCTGATCGCCATCGCGCTGCAGTTTGCCCGTGATGATCTGGACTGGATGCGCGCCACCCTCAGCCTTTATCTGCATGGCCCTTATGGCGTGCTGCTGCGCGTGGCCTATTGCCTGCTGGCATCGGCCATCGCCGCACTCGGCGTGATGTTGTACCGGCAGGCGAACGGGCCTGCGCGGCGGGGCTTGCCGGCAGTGCTGTTCGTGGTTGCAGGAGTGGCACTGGCAGCGGTGGCCATCGGTGACAGCTGGCTGCCGCAGCATGCGCCGCTGCTGGCACCCTTGCTGCACGGATTTGCGGCGCAGACCGCGTTCCTGTGCGTGACCGTGGCAATGCTGTTGCAGGCATGGTGGTTCGGACGCGATCCGCGCTGGCAGCATCAGCATCGACTGGCCTGGTGGTGGGCGTGGGTTGCGTTTGCCGCCTTGTGGCTGCACGTGCTGTGGCGTGACAGCCCGCGTGGGCTGGGCCAGAAGCTGGTGATTGCCACCGTGGTGGGCTGGCTGCTGCTCGTTGCGCTGGCGTCATGGCGGCGTTCACGCAAAGAAACGCCTGAAACTTCCACTTGGGGGCACAATGATGGGTACATTCACAACAGCGAGTCAGCCATGATCCAACGCTTCGATACCGGTCCGCGCATGTCCGAAATGACCATCCACCACGGCGTGGCCTACCTGGCCGGGCAGGTGCCGGAAGACACCAGCGCCGATATCGTTGGCCAGACCCAGCAGGTATTGCAGGCCATTGACGATCTGCTGCGTCTGGCGCCGACCGACAAGAGCAACATCCTGCGTGCGGAAATCTTCATCGCCGACATGGCCGACTTCGCAGGCATGAACGAAGCCTGGGACAAGTGGGTACCGCAGGGTGCGACGCCGGCGCGCGCCACCGTGCAGGCCAAGCTGGCCAACCCGGCGTGGAAGATCGAGATCGTGATTACCGCTGCAGTGCCGTAAGCAGCTGCTGCGATAGCAGTCGTCTGCCCTGGAGGCTACGGTGTCCGGGGCAGACAGCCGCTTGATTGGTTTGGTTTTTTTGCAGCGAGGCAGGGATGGAAATGATGCGTTACCTGTTGTTCGCAGCCGTGGCTGCCAGCGGTGCACTGCATGCGGCGGCACCGGCGCAAGCCGCGCTGACGAAACTGATCTACAAGCAGGCACCGTTGCAGCGCATCGAGCCGCAGGACTACCTGCAGTTCAAGCTGATCGAAGCGGAGCTGCGCAACACGGTGCGACGCCATGGCGACCGCAGCGTACCCAATCGATTCTGCGCGGTGGGTTATCAGCTGGGGAGTGGCCAGTTGGAGACAGTGCTGCTTTGGGACAACGCCCAGTGGTTGATCCGCTGGTGGGGTGGTGATGCGCTGGCCACGTCGGAGGAGCGGTATGCAGTGTCGGCCTCGTTCTCGCCGGTCACCGACCTGCGCACGGATCTGGTCGAGGATGATCGGTTCCCGCTGGGCACGCGTGCGATAGTGCGCGCGGACGCGGAGGCCTTGATCGCGGATTGTCACGCACACGGCCGCCAGTACACGGTGCCGCCGTTGCCGCCGAAAGCGGAAGACGACGAATACTGAGCAGGCGTGCCGCTTTGGCCGCTCTGCTGTTTTGTGGGAGTGGCATCAGCCGCGAAGCCGATTACAAGTGGATTGCAGTGTTCAGCATGATTCCGGGCAGCCAAGGCATCGCTAGATGCACGCCTGCGATTGGAATCTTTGTCAGCTGGATTTCCACCAGCTTCGCGGCTGACGCCGCTCCCACACTCACTCGCTGACGAAGCCGGCTCCTGTGCTTTTGTAGGAGCGGCGTCAGCCGCGAGGCCTGCGGCATTTGGATTGCAGCGTTCAACATGATCTTGGGCAGCCAAGGCTCGCCAGATACATGCCTGCGATTGGAATCTTCGCCAGCTGGATTTCCATCAGCTTCGCGGCTTACGCCGCTCCTACAAAAGCACCTGCAAGTGCAGCTGCAAGGCAGCTACCAGCGAGACTGCTAGATTGCGATCAGCTCGATGCAGTCGACCGGGCAGGGCGGGATG
>NZ_JBRRBO010000015.1:0-97687 GCF_056756175.1 Stenotrophomonas sp. STEN240
AGCAAAGCCCAAGCAAAGCCCAAGCAAAGCCCAAGCAAAGCCCAAGCAAAGCCCAAGCAAAGCCCAAGCAAAGCCCAAGCAAAGCCCAAGCAAAAGCCTGAAGTTTTTTGCGGCCGTGAGCCGAGGTGCAGCGGCAGACGCAGAAGAGTGAAAGCTAAAGCTGCGAAGCCCAAGCCCAAGCCCAAGCCCAAGCCCAAGGCCAAGCCCAAGGCCAAGGCCAAGGCCAAGCAAAAGCCTGAAGTCTTTTTGCGGCCGTAAGCCGAGGTGCCGCAGCAGACGCAGCAGAGTGAGAGCTAATCCCCTCTCCCGCGTGCGGGAGAGGGGTAGGGGTGAGGGGAGCTCTTAAGCCTCTAGAGCTTTTACAGCTTCCAAAGCTTTCGAGGCCTTTACAGCTTCAAAAGCCTCAACTCCATCACCCAGCCAACTTTCCATAAACACTGAAACCCGTGAGCCACAGCCCCAGCATGCTGCCCAGGTTGGTCAGCATGAAGGTCAGCACGATGCGCGTGACCCGGTTGCGATACCAGCCCTTGGCGCTCTGCGCATCATCACGCAGCTGCAGGAAATCCTGGTAGGTCGGCTTGCGCAGGCGGGTTTCCACCAACGCCGCAAACGCGCCAGTAGGAATGCTCAAGCGGAAAGGCTTGAACGGTGCGACAACAATCGCGGTCAAGATGCTCAACGGATGGCTGGCAGCCAACAAGGCCCCCAAACCCGCCAAACCGCCGGTATACATTGCCCAGGTCATCAGCATGTCGGCGCCCATGCCCATGCCGCCCTTCCAGAAACCAAAGCCAATGCCGCCCAGCACGATGGCCAGAATGCCCAGCGTGATCCACGGGACGTTGCGCTTCTTCGGCACCGACTCCAACTGCTCGCGCAGCGAGCCGGGCGCGTCGGTATCGGTTTCCAGGTAACGGGCCAACCCGGCCAGATGGCCTGCGCCAACCACCGCCAACACATTGCGCTGTTCACTGTTGTGTTCTTCGCGCAGGCGCGTGGCCATGTAGCGGTCGCGCTCGCCGATGATGGCCTGGTACAGCGCCGGGCTTTCATTGGCGAACTCGCCAAAGCTCGACTCCAGCATGTCGCCTTGCTTGAGTTTTTCGATCTCGTCTTCGCCGACATCCTCGGAAGAAAACAGCCCCGCACCCAGGCCCATAACCAGCTTGATCTTGCCGAAGAAGCCCAGGCTCTGCGAGGCGCGGCGGAAAGTCAGGCCAACGTCGCGGTCGATCAGGTGCACCGGCAGGTTGTTGGCCTTGGCCAGTTCCACCGCGCGCTTGAGCTCGGCACCGGGCTCGATGCCGAGCTGCTCGGCCAGGCGCCGCTGATATGCGGCTAGTGCCAGGTTGGCGGCAAACAGCGCCACGCGCCCTTTGCGGATTACTTCAACCAGATCCAGCTGCGCCAGGGCGTTGGGATTGGTCAGCGCCTGCAGGCGCTGCGGGTCCAGTTCCACCGCAACGGCGTCGTACTGGCCGGAGGCAATCGCCTGCTCAACGGCCAACACGCTGGCAGCAGAGACGTGGGCGGTGCCCAGCAGGGTGTAGCGCACGCCGTCGCGTTCAACCACGCGCACAGGCTGGCCAGCCAGCAGTTCGCCGGTGGATTCAACAGAGGAGTCAGTCATTGCTTCATTCATTGGAAGGGGCGCTGTCGGCACCGTCGCCGAGTGCGCGTTGCATCTGCACCGTATCCAACCAGCGCCCGTGCTTGCGGCCAAGGCCGCGGAAGATGCCGATCAGCTCGAAGCCGAAGCGTTCGTGCAGCTTGATCGATGCGGTATTGGTCGGCTCGCCGATCACCGCGATCATCTGCCGGAAGCCGCGAGCGGTGCATTCGTCGATCAGCGCCTGCATCAAGGCGCGGCCAACGCCTTGGCCCTGGAAGCGGCCATCCACGTAGACCGAGTTCTCCACGGTCCACTGGTAGGCAATACGCGCACGGTAGCTGTTGGCGTAGGCATAGCCGGCCACCTCGCCGTCAACAGTGGCGACGAGGTAGGGGAAGCCGCGCGTGGTGATGTCCTGCATGCGCTGCGCCATTTCCGCTTCGCTGGGCACCTCGTATTCGTAGGTGTTGACCAGTTCGCGGACTTCCACCGCGTAGATCGCGGTGATGGCCGGGATGTCGGCCGGTGTTGCTTGACGCAGTTGCAGGCTCATCGCAGGTCCAATCAGTCGATGTAACGCTTGAGCAGATCGCCGTAGGCATCGATGCGGCGATCACGCAGGAACGGCCAGATGCGGCGCACGTGCTCGCTGCGCTGCAGGTCGACTTCGCAGACCAGCAGGGTTGCATCGGTACCGGCTTCGGCAATGAACTCACCCTGCGGCCCCAGCACATGGCTGTTGCCCCAGAAGTTGATGCCCGATGCGCCCAGCGGGGAGGCTTCGTGGCCGACGCGGTTGCAGCTCAGTACCGGCACGCCGTTGGCCACGGCGTGGCCGCGATGGCTGAGCACCCAAGCATCGCGCTGGCGATTCTTCTCGTCCTGCATGTCGTCCGGATCCCAGCCGATGGCGGTGGGGTAGAGCAGCAGTTCGGCACCGGCCAGCGCCATCAGGCGCGCGGCTTCCGGATACCACTGGTCCCAGCAGACAAGCACGCCGAGGCGACCCACCGAGGTGTCGATCGGCTTGAAGCCGATGTCGCCCGGGGTGAAGTAGAACTTCTCGTAGAAGCCCGGGTCGTCGGGGATGTGCATCTTGCGGTACTTGCCCAGCAGGGTGCCATCCTTCTCGAATACCACGGCGGTGTTGTGGTACAGGCCGGCGGCACGGCGTTCGAACAGCGAGCCGACGATCACCACGCCATGCTTCCTGGCCAGTGCGCCGAGGTGTTCGGTGCTCGGGCCCGGAATCGGTTCGGCCAGATCGAATTCGTCCACCGACTCGTGCTGGCAGAAGTAAGGGCCGTTATGCAGTTCCTGCAGCAGCACCAGTTTGGCGCCCTGCGCAGCAGCCTCGGCCACACGTGCGTCGATCACCGCCAGATTGGCGGCGGCATCACCGTGGTTACGCTCCTGGACCAGAGCGACGGTAAGGGGGCTGCGCGAGTTCATGCTGCGATCCTGCGGGGGAAAACGCGCATGTTAGCGCGGATGCGCCTCTTCAATGTGGCCAGGGCTGAACAGATGGCGATGCAGGGCGCGTAGGCGCTTCGTGCCGCCTTTGGGTAGAGCCGAGCCATGCTCGGCTGAACATGTATGCGACGGATCCGGTTTGCATGCTGCTGGATCGAAATGCAGCCGGACGTGATTCGGTGCTATGGCTTGAACCCCTCTTCTACTGGCGGAAGAGGGATTGGACTGCGGCGGCTATTTTCGCCGGTGAAGCCACTGCCGAGCATGGCTCGGCACTACGCTTTGAGCCCCTCTCCCGTTTGCGGGAGAGGGGTTGGGGTGAGGGCGGCTTTTCGCTGGTGAAGCCTCTGCCGAGCATGGCTCGGCACTACAGGTGCCGCTTAGTTCTTCAGCAGGCCGGCCGGCAGTTGCATGGTGATGCAGTGCAGGCTGCCGTTCTGCCAGATCAGCGAGCGGCAGGGCACCTGCACGATTTCACGATCCGGGAAGGCCTGGGCCAGAACATCGCGCGCTGCGTCGTCTGCAACGTCACCGTAGGCGGGCATCAGCACCGCGCCGTTGACGATCAGGAAGTTTGCGTAGGACGCGGCCAGGCGGCGGCCTTCGTCCAGCACCGGTTCTGCCCACGGCAGGGGGAACAGGCGGTACGGTTTGCCGTCGCGGGTGCGCAGTGCAGCCAGTTCGGCGCCCATGGCCTGCAGCTCGGCGTAGTGCGAGTCCTGCGGGTCATCGCAGTTCTGGTAGACGATGCTGTCGACCGAGGCGAAACGGGCGAGGGTATCGATGTGGGCGTCGGTGTCGTCGCCTTCCAGGTAACCGTGGTCCAGCCACAGCACGCGTTCCTGCTGCATCCATGCCGCCATGTCGGCGCTCAGCGAGGCGCGGTCACGGTCCGGGTGGCGTTCGTGCAGGCACTTCCAGGTGGTCAGCAAGGTGCCGGCGCCGTCGGTATCGATGGCGCCACCTTCCAGTGCGAACGGAATGCTGCGCACCTGTGCGTTGTTGAACACCTGGGCCTGGTCCAGTACGCCGACCAGTTGGTCGTCGAGGCTGGCTTCGAATTTGCCACCCCAGCCGGTGAAGCGGAAATCCAGCAGCTGGAAGCTGCCGTCGGCGCGCTTGAGGGTGATCGGGCCGGAATCGCGCAGCCAGGTGTCGTCGTAGGCTGCGGTGACGAAACGCACGCGATCCATCTCCACGCGGTTGGAGCGCAGGCGCATTTCCGCGTAGGTCTCGATGTCGTCATCGGCCACGCAGATCAGCACTGGCTGGAAACGGGTGATGGCGCTGACCAGCGCGATGTAGGTTTCCTCGACCTCGGCCAAGCGCTCGGCCCAGTCGGTGTCGGCGTTCGGCCAGGCGATCAATACGCCGGACTGGGTTTCCCATTCGGCTGGAAAGCGGAGCGTTTCGTTCATTCTTCTCGGATGCAGTCGGCCCGGTCGGGCGTTGGGGGCGACAGGCCGGGCCTGCCGCCGGGAAAGGGTTCAGCGGATGGGTGGCTTCGGGCCGACTTCGTCAGGGCTGGCCTGGCGGGCCACCACGTCGATCACGCGCTGCCGTTCGAAGTACACGGTGAATGCAGGGTAGACCCAGCGGTTGATGGTCGGCCACTGGCGCTTCTGGCCGCCGCGCGGATCCATGCGCTCGCTGGGCGCACCGAAACGGGCTTCCACCTGGGCCATGCTCTGGCCGCGGGCGGGGATCGCTTCGGCAGGTTTTTCCTGCGCGCGCTCGATCAACAAGGTGTCGGCCAGTGCTGCCGGTGTGGCAGCCAGTGCGGCGATCAGGCCGAGAATCGTCAAGGTTTGCTTCATTGGTCACATCTCCCCAGAGGACAGGCTGCGATTACAGCAAAAAACGAAGCCGAAAGTACGGGTTCATGTCGTTTTTAGTGAGCACGCTCAGCATTGCGTCAGCGCTGTGTTCGGCCCGGTACGCAAAAAGCCGCCCGAGGGCGGCTTTTTGACGTTGCCCAACCCCTGCGGGTCAGGCGCTGGCTTGCGCCAGTTTGCTCAGCGCTGGCGAGCCTTGAAGCGCGGGTTCGACTTGCAGATCACGAAGATCTTGCCGCGACGGCGCACAACCTTGCAATCACGGTGACGGGTCTTCGCCGACTTCAGGGAGGACAGAACTTTCATGACATACCTCGGCGGATAACTAGTAAGGAGATCTTAGGAGCGTGGCCGCGGATATGCAGGATAACGCCCGTTCAAGCCCGCCATTCTACCGGGTAATTCCACGCCGGTTCAAGTGCTTGCGTGCAAACACCTGCCGGGATGGCGGTGCGGGGCGCTAGAATAGCCTGATTCTCGCTCCAGACAGGCCTCCAGATGAGCCAATTGCCCCCCGTTCTTACCATTGATGGCCCGTCCGGGGCCGGCAAGGGTACTGTCAGTCGCATCGTTGCCCGCCAGCTGGGCTGGCACTATCTGGACTCCGGTGCGCTTTACCGCGCGGTGGGCGTGGCCGCCAGCTGGGCGGATATCGACACTTCCGATGCGTCGGCGCTGGTGCGCTGTACCTTTGATACCAAGGTGCAGTTCGTGGAGCAGGGCGAAAACCTGCGGGTGCTGGTCAATGGTACCGATGCAACCGACGAGCTGCGGCTGGAAACCACCGGGGCGCTGGCCTCGGCCATTGCCGCCATTCCGGAGGTGCGCGCAGCGCTGAAGGAGCGTCAGCGCGCATTCAGGATTTTGCCCGGGTTGGTGGCTGATGGCCGGGACATGGGAACCGTCATCTTTCCCGACGCCCCATTCAAGGTTTTCCTGACTGCCAGCGCCGAGGAACGCGCCCAAAGGCGGCATAAACAGTTGAAAGAGAAAGGGGTTTCGGTTAACTTTGAAGACCTCCTGCGTGAGATCATGGCCCGCGACGCCCGTGATGCACAGCGCGCAGTGGCGCCCCTGAGGCCGGCCGAAGACGCCGTTCTCATCGACACCAGCGGAATTGGCATCGACGACGTCGTTGCCAAGGTGCTGGGTCTGGTTTCCAAGGAAGCCTGACCCTGGCTGCGTTGAGTGCGATCAGTTGACCGATTGCAGTCGCACCAAAGGTGTTGCAACAACCCGCTGCGCAATGGTGCGTGGTGGGCTTTTTCATTCACATGCGGCTGCCTTCATGGAGTCGTTCAACAGGCTGGACAGTACGGGTTTTCGCAACAGATCCGCTGTCCATATGTTCAACTGAGAAATCTAATGACCGAATCATTTGCAGAACTGTTTGAAGCCAGTCAGGCCAATCTGGCCAAGCTGAAGCCCGGTGCCATCGTTATCGGTACCGTCGTTGAGGTCCGCGGCGACGTGGTGATCATCAACGCCGGCCTGAAGTCCGAAGGCATCGTGCCGATCGAACAGTTCCGTAACGACGCTGGTGAGATCGACGTGGGCGTGGGCGACCAGGTGAAGGTTGCCCTCGACTCGATCGAGAACGGCTTCGGCGAAACCGTCCTGTCGCGCGAGAAAGCAAAGCGCGCCATGGTGTGGGACGAGCTGGAAGAAGCGTTGGAAAAGAACGAAACCATCACCGGCCGCATCAGCGGCAAGGTCAAGGGTGGTTTCACCGTGGACATCAAGGATGTCCGCGCATTCCTGCCCGGTTCGCTGGTCGATGTGCGCCCCGTGCGCGACCCGGCCTACCTGGAAGGCAAGGAGCTGGAATTCAAGCTCATCAAGCTGGACCGCAAGCGTAACAACGTGGTCGTGTCGCGTCGTGCAGTTGTCGAGAGCGAGCATTCGGAAGAGCGCGAGCAGCTGATGGACAAGCTGCAGGAAGGCGCCATCCTGAAGGGTGTCGTCAAGAACCTGACCGATTACGGCGCATTCGTGGACCTGGGCGGTATCGACGGCCTGCTGCACATCACCGACATGGCATGGAAGCGCGTGCGCCATCCGTCCGAAGTCGTGAACGTCGGCGACGAGCTGGACGTGCGCGTGCTGAAGTTCGACCGCGAGCGCAACCGCGTTTCGCTGGGCCTGAAGCAGCTGGGCGAAGATCCGTGGGACAACATCGCACGTCGTTACCCGGCCAACAGCCGCGTGTTCGGCAAGGTCTCCAACGTGACCGATTACGGCGCGTTCGTTGAGATCGAGCCGGGCGTTGAAGGCCTGGTGCACGTCTCCGAGATGGATTGGACCAACAAGAACGTCAACCCGTCCAAGGTTGTCCAGGTTGGTGATGAAGTCGAAGTGATGGTGCTGGACGTTGATGAAGAGCGTCGTCGTATCTCGCTGGGCATGAAGCAGGTTGCTGCCAACCCGTGGGAAACCTTCGCCGCCATCTTCAAGAAGGGCGACAAGGTTTCCGGCCAGATCAAGTCGATCACCGATTTCGGTATCTTCATCGGTCTGGACGGCGGCATCGACGGCCTGGTTCACCTGTCGGACATCAGCTGGAACACCACCGGCGAAGACGTCGTTCGCAACTTCAAGAAGGGCGACACCCTGGACGCAGTGGTCCTGGCCGTCGATCCGGAGCGCGAGCGCATCTCGCTGGGCGTCAAGCAGCTTGAGCAGGATCCGTTCGGTCAGTACATGGCTGCCAACCCGAAGGGTTCGAAGGTCGAAGGCGTTGTCAAGGAAGTTGATGCCAAGGGCGCAACCATCGAGCTGGCTGACGGCATCGAAGGTTATGTCTCGGCACGTGACGTCGCCAACGAGCGCGTTGATGACGCGACCCAGTTCCTGAAGGTCGGCGACAAGGTTGAAGCCAAGTTCGTGGGCATGGACCGTAAGGGCCGCACCCTGCAACTGTCGATCAAGGCCAAGGACGATGCCGAAATGCGCGAAGTGCTGGAGGAATACCAGTCCTCTTCGGCATCCAGCGGCACCACCCAGCTGGGCGCGCTGCTGCGTGCACAGCTGAACGGCAACAAGTCCGAGTAATCGGCCTGCTGTAAGTAGTTGTGACCTGAGCGGCCCGGACATCAGTCCGGGCCGCTTCAGGGTAAGACCCTGCCATTGACGAGTACGCAATGACCAAATCCGAATTGATCGAAATCCTCGCGCGCCACCAGGCGCACCTGAAGGCCGATGATGTCGATCTGGCGGTCAAGTCATTGCTGGAAATGATGGGTGGGGCGTTGTCCTCCGGGGATCGCATAGAGATCCGCGGTTTCGGTAGTTTCTCCCTGCATTACCGCCCGCCGCGCCTGGGCCGCAACCCGAAGACGGGTGAGTCGGTCGCGTTGCCGGGCAAGCATGTGCCGCATTTCAAGCCGGGCAAGGAGCTACGCGAGCGCGTCAGTTCGGTGGTGCCGCTGGAAAGCGACCCTGCCTGAGCGAGCTTGCGTGAAGTATCTCGCGGCAGATTGAATGCTGCGAATTCATGCGCTGAACGGTAAGCTACGGGCTCTTGTTACAGGAGTAAGCCGGCGCATGAAGATCGTTCGATTAGTGATCCTGCTGGCGGTGTTGATAGGTGGCCTGGTGATCGGCTCGCTCAACTCCCAGGCCATCGAAATCAGCCTTGCGTTCTGGGTGCTCAAAACCACGTCGGGTATCGCGATCATCGCCTCGCTGCTGCTGGGTGCATTGGTGGGCGGCGGCATGGTGATGGCCGGCCTGGTCGTGCCGATGTACGCCAAACTGCGGCGCGCCAACAAGGCCGCTGCCACCGCAGCGCCCGAACCCGCCACGCCTGCCGCGCAGGCACCTTCTCCCTTTGACGGACGCTGAGTAACGATGGCCTTCATCAGTGAATGGTTCTGGTTTTTCCTGTTCCTGCCGATCGCCGCGCTGGGCGGCTGGGTAATTGGGCGCCGTGGCGGCCAACGCCATAGCGAAAACCAGGTCAGCCGTCTTTCCAGCACCTATTTCCGTGGCTTGAACTATCTGCTCAACGAGCAGCCGGACAAGGCCATCGAGTTGTTCCTGCATATCGCCGAACTGGACAAGGAGACCTTCGAGACGCAGGTCGCCTTGGGTCATCTGTTCCGCCGTCGTGGCGAAGTGGATCGTGCGATCCGCCTGCACCAGGGGCTGGTCAACCGTAATGATCTGAGCGATGCGCAGCGCGTGCAGGCGCTGCTGGCGCTGGGCGAGGACTATATGAAGTCCGGCCTGCTGGACCGTGCCGAAACCGTGTTCACCGAGCTGGCCCAGCTGGACCAGCGTGCGCCGCAGGCCCTGAAGCACCTGATCAGCATCTACCAGGCCGAACGTGACTGGGAAAAGGCGATCGAGAACGCCACCCGCTATGAAGCGGTGACCGATGAGCCGATGGGCAAGTTGATTGGTCAGTTCGAATGCGAGCTGGCGGAGCGCTATCGCGCGGCAGGGCGTCTGGATGATGCCCGTGCGGCCATCAACCGGGCCAATGTGGCCGATGCGATGAGCGTGCGCGCGGGCATCATCGAAGGGCGCCTGGAAAGTGATTTCGGCAATGACGAGGCCGCTGTAAGGGCCTTCGAGCGGGCCGCGCGCAACGACCCGGACTATCTGCCGGAAATCCTGCCGCAGCTGATGAAGAACTACCGCAATGTGGGTGATCTGGCAGGCGCGCGTGCGTTTCTGGCGGAGATGACCGAGCACTATCGTGGGATCGCGCCGGTGCTGGCGCTGACCCATTTGATGGAAGAGCAGGAAGGGACGGCCCCGGCGCGTGCCTATCTTGGGCGCCAGCTCAAGGACCGGCCATCGGTGCGCGGCGAGTCCGCCCTGATCGACCTGACCCTGGCCGAAGGCGCCGATCCGGTTGCGACCTTGCAGGACCTGAAGCACATCACCGACCAGCTGCTGGTACGCAACCCGGCGTATCGCTGCACGCGTTGTGGGTTTGGCGCACGTACCCATCATTGGCAGTGCCCGAGCTGCAAGGAATGGGGCACGGTAAAGCCGCTATTGAACTACGCGGTGCTCTGAGTGCCGGTACTGCATTACTGGCTGTTGCTGTGGGTGTTGATCACCGCAGCCACGGTAACCTGGTTGGCAATCCGCTACGCGCATTGGCGGCGCCTGATCGACCAGCCCGGGGAGCGGCGCAGCCACAACGTATCCACGCCACGCGGCGGCGGTATCGGCATCGTTGTCTCGCAGTTGCTGGCCTGTGTGCTTGGGGCGGTGCTATTGCCGGACTATTCGGCAGCGCTGCTGGTATTCGCGCTGGGACTGCTGCTGGTTGCAGGTATCGGATGGTGGGATGACCACCGCTCTCTGCCGGCGCTGCCGCGCCTGTGTGTGCACCTGCTGGCTGGCCTGCTGCTAGGCGGAATTGTCTGGTTCGGCACTGGGAGTCTGCTCAAGGCCGTGTTCTGCTTTGGCTTGGCGGTGTCGTTGGTGAACATCTGGAATTTCATGGATGGGATCAACGGTCTGGCGACCACCCAGGCGATTCTGGTCGGGGTGGGCGCTGGCTTGCTGTTGCCTGGCAGCTATTCCTTGGCCGGCTGGGCATTGGCGGCGGGGTGTGCGGGTTTTCTGCCTTTCAACTTCCCCCGTGCCCGCATTTTCATGGGCGACGTTGGCAGCGGCGCGCTGGGTTATCTGGTGGCCGGCCTGCTGGCGTTGGGCCTGGGTGTTACCGAGACAGCGCCGGTGTTGTGGTTGGTACTGCCGGCGGTATTTTTGGCTGATGCAGGCTTCACACTTTTATCACGCATGCTCAAAGGGGAGCGCTGGATGCAACCGCATACCCAGCACCTGTATCAAGGTTTCGTGAAGCGTGAATACAGTCACACGGCTGTTACGTTGGGTTATGCCCTCTTCACCCTTGTGGGGCTTACACTTGCAGCGCAATTTTCAAGGCTTCCCCTAGGTTGGGGGTGGGCAGGGGGCGTTACCTGGCTGGCTGTTACGGCAGCGGTGTGGGCGTTCCTGCGTGCCACGGCACTTAAATAAGGACAAGGTTTTCTATGGCTTCTTGGCACGAGCGCTTTGCAGGCGGTGGCCCGCGTTACGCGGTGATGCTGCATGACCTGATGATGGTGTG
The DNA here is from genome assembly GCF_056756175.1 of Stenotrophomonas sp. STEN240. Classification (NCBI taxonomy): domain Bacteria; kingdom Pseudomonadati; phylum Pseudomonadota; class Gammaproteobacteria; order Lysobacterales; family Lysobacteraceae; genus Stenotrophomonas; species Stenotrophomonas sp. STEN240. Next base: position 11,018 of record NZ_JBRRBO010000015.1, read on the forward strand.
GCTGTGTTGGCAGTTGTTGCTGATGGCCCGCTTCGCGCTGCTCGACGCCGGCCCTGTGCATCCATGGTTCACGCTGGACGTACTGATCGTCGTCGGCATCCAGGCGGTGGCGTTCTGGAAGGTTGGCCTGTATCGCGGTCTTTGGCGTTTTGCCTCCGTCGCTGATCTGATAAACATCTTCAAAGCCTCATTCATAGGCTTGCTGGCGATTGTGGTTGTGTTCTCCTATCGCCGCCTGGAAGGCATCCCCATCTCGGTGTTGGTGGTTTATCCATTTGCGCTGTCCGCGCTGCTGGGTGGGCCGCGCCTGCTGTACCGCGCCTGGAAGGATTATCAGGCCATGCATTCGGATGCCAGTGCGCGGCGCGTGCTGGTGCTTGGCGCAGGCCAGGCCGCCGAGTCCCTGATAAAGGACCTGCGTCGGTCCGGTGACTATGAGCCGGTGGGGTTGCTGGACGATTCGCCGCACCTGCAGGGCGCCTGGGTACACGGTGCCGCGATTCTGGGAACCTTGGACGAGGTCGCGCTGGTGGCCAAGGAAACCAGTGCCAAGTTGCTGGTGATTGCCATTCCGACGCTGGACGCCGCTGGCATGCAGCGAGTTGTGGGCTTGTGCGAAAGCACGGGTCTGCCGTTCCGTACCGTACCTCGACTTACGGATGTGCTTGAGGGCAGTTCGCTGCCCGGCCAACTCAAGGAAGTGGCCATCGAAGACCTGCTCGGGCGCAAGCCGATCCTGCCGGATTGGGAACTGCTGCGCAGCTGGTTGCGTGGGCGCACGGTGCTGGTTACCGGTGGTGGCGGCTCCATTGGTTCGGAACTGTGCAGGCAGTGTGCACGGCATGGCATATCGCGCATCGTGGTGCTGGAAATCAGCGAACTGCTGATGATCAACATCCAAGCCGAGCTGCGCAGGAGTTTCCCGGACCTGGAAGTGCATGGCGTGCTGGGTGACTGCGGTGATCCGGCCGTCATCCGTCATGCGTTGCGCAGCTACAACCCCGATACGGTGTTCCACGCGGCGGCTTACAAGCAGGTGCCGCTGCTTGAGGCGCAGCTGCGTGAAGCGGTGCGCAACAACACCTTGTCAACAGAGTGCGTCGCCTCGGCTTGCATTGAAGCCAAAGTCGAGAATTTTGTTTTCATCTCAACCGACAAGGCCGTGGATCCGGCCAACGCGCTGGGCGCGACCAAGCGCTACGCCGAGATGATCTGCCAAAGCTTGAACAAGCGCGCACCGCATACGCGCTTCGTCACAGTGCGCTTCGGCAACGTGCTCGGTTCGGTGGGCAGTGTGGTGCCCATGTTCCGCGAGCAGATCCGCAAGGGTGGCCCGATCACCGTCACCCATCCGGATGTAAGCCGCTACTTCATGACCATTCCCGAGGCTTGCCTGCTGATTCTGCAGGCAGCCGCGTCGTCATCGCGCGGGGCCATCTACATGCTGGATATGGGCGAGCCGGTGTTCATCCGCCATCTTGCCGAGCAGATGATCCGCTTGGCAGGCAAGCAGCCGGGGGTCGATATTCCGATCATCTATACCGGCTTGCGGCCCGGTGAAAAGCTGCACGAAAGCCTGTTCTATGAAGATGAGAACTGCCAGCCCACAGCCCACCCCAAGGTGATGGCTGCAGGTGTGCGCGAGTTTTCGCCCGAACTGGTATTGAACAATGTGACCGCGCTACGGAAGGCGGTTGCTGCCTACGATATCGAGGCGATGAGGCATATTCTGGGCACCACCATTCCCGAGTTCATGCCGGCCGATGATGTTGGCGCGCAGACGGGTACTGCCAATGTAGTGCCATTCCCCACCTCCAAAGAAGTCGGAAGAAACCACTGATGCAAGGTCGTATTAAAAAAGCAGTGTTTCCTGTTGCCGGGCTTGGGACGCGTTTCCTTCCTGCAACCAAGACCGTGCCGAAGGAGATGCTGCCGATCATCGATCGGCCGCTGATCCAGTACGCGGTCGATGAAGCCATCGAGGCGGGTTGTGACACCCTGATCTTCATCACCAACCGCTACAAGCATGCGGTGGCGGACTATTTCGACAAGGCCTACGAGCTGGAACAGAAGCTCGAGCGTGCCGGCAAGCACGAGCAGCTGGAGCTGATCCGTCACGTGCTGCCCAAGGGCGTGCGGGCTGTATTTGTAACCCAGACCGAAGCGTTGGGCCTGGGTCACGCAGTGCTCTGCGCAAAGGCGATTGTCGGTGACGAGCCGTTTGCGGTTCTGCTGCCCGATGACCTGATCTGGAACCGTGGCGAAGGTGCGTTGAAGCAGATGGCTGACCTCAACGAGATCAGCGGCGCCAGCGTCATTGCGGTGGAAGACGTGCCGCACGACAAGACTGGCAGCTACGGCATCGTAGCTACCGACAAGTTTGATGGTCGCAAGGGGCATATCACCCAGATCGTCGAGAAGCCCAAGCCGGAAGATGCCCCCAGTGATCTGGCCGTGGTGGGGCGTTACGTGCTCAGCCCGAAGATCTTCGGCCTGCTGGAGGCCACTGGCACCGGTGCAGGCGGCGAGATCCAGTTGACCGATGCGATCGCGCAGCTGCTCAAGACCGAGCAGGTGGATGCGTATCGTTTTGAAGGTACGCGTTTTGACTGCGGTACCCATCTGGGCTTGGTTGAGGCCACGGTGCGCTTTGCGTTGGAAAACGAGAAGCTGGCAGGCCCTGCGCGCGAGATGATGCAGAAGATGCTGGCGGAGTAAGTGCCGCGAAGCAATCTGGAAGCTGGCATTGATGCCTGCTTGGTGGAGTTGAAGGGCAGCCGAAAGGCTGCCTTTCTGCTTTTTTGCGTGGTGCCGCCGTCTTTGGTAGAGCGCAGCGATGCTGCGCTGGGGTTTTATCGGGAAGGCCTCTGTCGAGCATGGCTCGGCACTACGCGGGAAGGCCTCTGCCGAGCATGGCTCGGCACTACGCGGGAAGGCCTTTGCCGAGCATGGCTCGGCACTACGCGGGAAGGCCTTTGCCGAGCATGGCTCGGCAATACATGCTCCTGTTGGGATTGAGTAACAAAGAAGGCGGCCTTGCGGCCGCCTTCTTGAATCAACGTTGCAGCAAACCGCTTACAGCGATTCGAAGATACCCGCAGCGCCCATGCCGGTACCGATGCACATGGTGACCATGCCGTACTTCTGCTGGCGACGGCGCAGGCCGTGCAGCAGGGTGGCGGTACGGATCGCGCCGGTGGCACCCAGCGGATGGCCCAGGGCAATGGCGCCGCCCAGCGGGTTGACCTTGGACGGGTCCAGGCCGCAGTCACGGATGACCGCCAGCGACTGCGCGGCAAAGGCTTCGTTGAGTTCGATCCAATCCAGCTGGTCCTGAGTCAGGCCGGCCTGCTTCAAGGCCTTGGGAATAGCTGCGATCGGGCCGATGCCCATCACTTCCGGGCGCACACCGGCGACCGAGAAGCTGACGAAGCGGGCCAGCGGGGTCAGGCCGTAATCCTTGATCGCCTGCTCCGATGCCAGCAGCACCGCACCGGCACCATCGCTCATCTGCGAGGAGTTGCCGGCGGTAACCGAGCCGCCGAACTGACCGTTGCGAAACACCGGGCGCAGCTTGGCCAGGCCTTCAGCCGAAGAGTCCAGACGCGGGCCTTCATCGGTATCGGCCAGCTTGTTGCGGGTGATGATGCGCTTGCCGTCGGCCAGGTCAGGCAGGTGCGAGACGATGTCGTAGGGACTGATCTCGTCCTTGAACTCGCCGTTCTGGATTGCGGCAATGGCCTTCTGGTGCGAAGCCAGGGCAAAGGCGTCCTGTTCCTCGCGCGAGACCTTCCATTCTTCGGCGACCTTCTCGGCGGTGATGCCCATGCCGTAGGCAATGGCGACGTGGTCGTTGTCGAACACGCTCGGTGCCATCGCGATCTTGTTGCCCATCATCGGCACCATCGACATCGACTCGGTACCGCCGGCCAGCATCAGGTCGCTGTTGCCCAGACGGATCTGGTCAGCGGCCATCGCCACGGCCTGCAGGCCGGACGAGCAGAAGCGGTTCACCGTCTGCGCGGCGATGGTGTTCGGCAGGCCAGCCAGCAGCACGCCGATGCGCGCCACGTTCATGCCTTGCTCTGCTTCTGGCATGGCGCAGCCGATGATGGCGTCGTCGATGCGGTTGACGTCCACGCCCGGAGCCTGCGCGACCACGGAGCGGAGCACGTGGGCGAGCATGTCGTCCGGACGGGTGTTGCGGAACATGCCCTTGGGCGCCTTGCCAACCGGGGTGCGGGTGGCGGCGACGATGTAGGCGTCCTGGATTTGCTTGGTCATTGCAGTGATCTCTTCAATAGGTGTGAGCGTGAGGGCGGGCGAGGGTGGCGCTGGCAGCGCCACCCCGAAGCACGCTCACTCAGTTCCGCAGCGGCTTGCCGGTGGTCAGCATGTGCGCGATGCGGGCCTGGGTCTTTTCCTGCTGGGCCAGTTCAACGAAGTGCTTGCGCTCCAAGGTCAGCAGCCACTCCTCGTCGACCACGGTGTTGCGGTCGACCTTGCCGCCGCACAACACGGTGGCGATGCGCTCGGCAATCTCGTAGTCGTAAGGGCTGATGAAGCGGCCTTCCAACATGTTGACCAGCATCATCTTGAAGGTGGCGATGCCGACGTCGCCGGCCACACGGATGCGGCGTGCCGGCATCGGCGGACGGTAGCCGCCTTCGGCAAGTGCGGTGACTTCGGCCTTGGCGATGTGCAGCAGCTCGAAGCTGTTGAACACGACCTTGTCGGTGCCGCGCATCAGGCCCAGTTCCTTGGCGTTGACCGCCGAGTTGGAGACCTTGGCCATGGCCACGGTTTCGAAGGTCTTCTTCAGCTCGGCGAACACGTCGCCGTCCGGGCCAGCCGCCTGCGAGGCGCGCACGGCGATTTCCTTCAGGCCGCCACCGGCGGGCAGCAGGCCGACGCCGGCTTCCACCAGGCCGATATAGCTTTCCAGCGCAGCAACCGACTTGGCCGCGTGCATCTGGAACTCGCAACCGCCGCCCAGCGCCAGACCGCGGACCGCGGTGACAACCGGAACGGTGGCGTACTTGATGCGCTGGCTGGTGCGCTGGAAGTTGGCCACCATCGCCTCGAACTCGGCGAACTTGCCAGCCTTCAACGCGCCCAGCGCGCCGGACAGATCAGCACCGGCAGAGAAGGGCTCCTTGTTCTGCCAGATGACCACACCCTTGAACTGCTTTTCGGACAGGGCAATCGCGTGCTGGATGCCGTCCAACACCTGGTCGGACACGGTGTTCATCTTGGTCTTGAAGCTGATGACACCGATGCCGTCGCCGTCGGTCCACAGACGGATGCCGTCGTTTTCGAACACGGTTTCGCCCTGCGCGAACTTCTCGCCCAGCAGTGCGTCCGGGAAGCGCTGGCGCTGGTACACCGGCAGCGACGAGCGCGGCACCAGTGCATTCTGCGTCGGGCTGTAGCTACCCTCGGCGGCATGCACGCCGTCACGGCCGTCCAGCACCCAGGCCGGCAGCGGTGCATTGCTCATGCTCTTGCCAGCGGCGATGTCGTCGGCAATCCACTGCGCAACCTGCTTCCAGCCGGCGGCCTGCCAGGTCTCGAACGGGCCCAGCGACCAGCCGTAGCCCCAGCGGATGGCAAGGTCCACGTCGCGCGCGGTTTCTGCGATGTCGGCCAGGTGGTAGGCGCTGTAATGGAACAGGTCGCGGAAGGTCGCCCACAGGAACTGCGCATGCGGGTGCTGGCTCTCGCGCAGCTTGGCGAACTTTTCGGCCGGGTTCTTGATCTTCAGGATCTCGACCACTTCCGGCGCGGCAACGCGATCCGCCGGACGGTAGTCCTGCTTCTCAAGGTCGATGACCATGATGTCCTTGCCGACCTTGCGGAAGATGCCGGCGCCGGTCTTCTGGCCCAGTGCACCCTTGCCGATCAGCGCGCCCAGCCATGCCGGGGCGTTGAAATACTTGTGCCACGGGTCGTCAGGCAGGGTGTCGCCCATGGTCTTGATGACGTGGGCCATGGTGTCCAGGCCAACCACGTCGGAGGTGCGGTAGGTCGCCGACTTGGGGCGGCCGACCAGCGGGCCGGTCAGTCCGTCCACTTCATCAAAGCCCAGGCCGAACTGCTGGGTGTGGTGAATGGTGGACAGGATCGAGAACACGCCGATGCGGTTGCCGATGAAGTTCGGGGTGTCCTTGGCGTAGACCACACCCTTGCCCAGATTGGTGGTCAGGAAGGTTTCCAGGCCTTCCAGCACGGCCTTGTCGGTGGCCTTGGCCGGGATCAGCTCGGCCAGGTGCATGTAGCGCGGCGGGTTGAAGAAATGCACGCCGGTGAAGCGATGGCGCAGTTCTTCCGGCAGCACGTCGGCGAGCTTGTTGATGCCCAGGCCCGAAGTGTTGGAGGCCAGTACCGCGTGTTCGTTCACGAACGGCGCGATCTTCTTGTACAGGTCCTGCTTCCAATCCATGCGTTCAGCGATGGCTTCGATGATCAGGTCGCAGTCGCGCAGCTGCTCCAGGCCGGAGTCGTAGTTGGCCGGGGTGATGGCCTCGGCCAGCGCCTTGCTGGCCAGCGGTGCCGGGCTCAGCTTGCCCAGGTTGGCAATGGCCTTGAGCACGATGCCGTCGGCAGGACCTTCCTTGGCGGCCAGGTCGAACAACACCGTGTCGACGCCGGCATTGGTCAGGTGGGCGGCGATCTGCGCACCCATGACGCCTGCGCCAAGGACGGCGGCGCGGCGGACAAGCAGGGAATTGGACATATCGATAAACCTTTGGTCTGCGATGATGGTTGGATCAGGAAACGGCGGGGGAGGCCGGGTTGCGCACGCTGGCGCGGAAACCGGCTTCGGCGAAATGGATCAGTTCCTGCGCGGCCTTGCTGCGGTGCTCGGCCTCGCTGATGTTGGCTGGGCGCTTGATCAGCCCGAAATCGGCCATGGCGTAGGTCAGGGAACCGGCCAAAAAGTCCAGGCGCCAGTACAGCTCTTCCTTGCTAAGGCCCGGTACGCATGCGCCGATGGCCTTGCCGAACTCGCGCAATACATGGCCGTAGTGGTCGGACAGGAACTTGCGCAGGTTGTCGTTCTTCTCGGCGTAGGCGCGGGCGATGACGCGGACGAAAGCGCCGCCGCTCTGGCGGTCCTGGGCCAAGGCCAGGGCCGGCTCGACGAAGGCGGCCAATACCGCGCGCAAGTCGCCCGGATGGGCGCTGCGGGCCTGTTCCAGCTGGCCCAGGCGGGCGGCGGTCATCTCGTCCATGCGGCGGCGGAACACTTCATTGACCAGGTTGTCCTTGGACCCGAAGTGGTAGTTGACCGCAGCAATGTTTACATCGGCGTGACTGGTCACCTGGCGCAGCGAGGTGCCGGCGAAGCCGTACTGGGCGAACAGTTCCTCGGCCGCGCCGAGGATGCGGTCCTTGGTGGAGAAGCTGGCGGGTTTGCCCATGGCTGGCTCAATCAATCAAACGATTGTTTGGATCCTACGCCCGCCGGCTCGTTCAGGTCATGCTGCGGTGCAGCATCATTCATCTGCCGCTGTGCAAAGGGCAGGGGACACCGGTAGAATTAGCCACCGCAATTCAGGCTAAGCCCGCGTCCGCACGCGGGTTTTTTTAATGTACCCTCGGGCCGACCGGCCCAATATCGGAGAATTCCCATGGCGCTGGAGCGCACTCTTTCCATCATCAAGCCCGACGCCGTTGCCAAGAACGTGATCGGCGAAATCTACGCCCGCTTCGAAAAGGCCGGCCTGAAGGTGGTTGCTGCCAAGTACAAGCAGCTGTCGCGCCGTGAAGCCGAAGGCTTCTACGCCGTGCACCGCGAGCGTCCGTTCTTCAACGCGCTGGTCGAGTTCATGATCTCCGGCCCGGTGATGATCCAGGCCCTGGAAGGCGAGAACGCCGTCCTGGCCCACCGCGACCTGCTGGGCGCCACCAATCCGAAGGACGCAGCGCCGGGCACCATCCGCGCTGATTTCGCTGATTCGATCGATGCCAACGCCGCTCACGGTTCGGATTCGGTCGAGAACGCAGCCAACGAAGTGGCTTACTTCTTTGCTGCTACCGAAGTTGTTTCGCGTTAATTAGAGGTTGAAGTCGTGAACGAGGTCGTACAGACACCCGCCATCCAGCCGTTGCCGAAAACGGCAGCCAAAGCTGGCAAGCAGAACCTGCTCGACCTTGATCGCGCGGGCCTGGAGCATTTCTTCGTCGATATCCTTGGCGAAAAGAAGTTCCGTGCCCATCAGGTGATGAAGTGGATCCACCATCGCTACGTCACCGATTTCGACCAGATGACCGACCTCGGCAAGTCGCTGCGCGCCAAGCTGCAGCAGCATGCCGAGGTCGTCGTCCCGAACATCGTGTTCGACAAGCCCTCCACCGATGGCACCCACAAGTGGTTGCTGGCGATGGGCGTGGATGGCAAGAATGCCATCGAAACCGTCTACATCCCCGACAAAACCCGCGGCACGCTATGCGTGTCCTCGCAGGTTGGTTGTGCGTTGAACTGCACGTTCTGCTCAACCGCTACCCAGGGTTTCAACCGCAACCTCAGCACTGCCGAGATCATCGGCCAGGTGTGGATTGCTGCGCGTCACCTGGGCAATGTGCCGCACCAGATGCGCCGCCTCACCAACGTGGTGATGATGGGCATGGGCGAGCCGTTGATGAATTTCGACAACGTCATCCGCGCGATGAGCATCATGCGCGATGACCTTGGTTATGGCCTGGCCAACAAGCGCGTGACCTTGTCCACCTCGGGCCTGGTGCCGCAGATCGATCGTCTCTCGGTCGAGAGCGATGTGTCGCTGGCGGTGTCGTTGCATGCGCCGAACGACGAGCTGCGCGAAACGCTGGTGCCGCTCAACAAGAAATACCCGATCGCCGAGTTGATGGCTTCCTGCGCGCGCTATCTGCGCGGCAACAAGAAACGTGACTCGGTGACTTTCGAATACACCTTGATGAAGGGCATCAACGATCAGCCCGAGCATGCGCGCCAGCTGGCCCGCTTGATGCGCCAGTTCGACAACGCGGTGCAGGCCAAGGATTCGGGCAAGGTCAATCTGATTCCGTTCAACCCGTTCCCGGGTACCCGCTACGAGCGTTCGGACGAAGAGCAGATCCGCGCCTTCCAGAAGATCCTGCTCGATTCGCAGGTGCTGACCATGGTGCGCCGCACCCGTGGCGATGACATCGATGCCGCCTGCGGCCAGCTCAAGGGCCAGGTGATGGATCGCACGCGTCGCCAGGCTGAGTTCAACCGTCTGCTGCAGGAACAGGAAGGCGGGGATGCGGTCGCCTGATCGCTGGGTATTGTTGCTGGTTCTGGTCGCGCTCACTGCAGCGTGCGGGCGCGGCGATCTCAAGTTGGGCCGGCCGCAGATCGTGGCGCCGGACTACAGCGTCAAGCAGGACAAGGCCGCGCACAAGCGCATGCGCTATCAGGAGTTCCTGCGCCTGTCCGGCGATCGCTTTGGTCGCGGCCAGCTGGACGAGGCGCTGCAGTTCGCGCGCTCGGCGCAGAAGCTGGAGCCCGCTTCGCCTGATGCCTACACCATGCAGGCCGTGATCGAAGGGCATAGTGGCCAGGCCGAGGCGGCCGGTGCGCTTTATCGCAAGGCTGCCGAATTGGCGCCGCAGCAGGGCGATGTACTCAATAATTACGGCGCCTGGCTGTGCGGTAACGGCCACCCCGCAGAGGCGCTGGTCTGGTTTGATCGCGCCTTGGCCGACCCGAACTACGCTGGGCGTGCCGATGCCTTGGCCAATGCCGGCGGCTGCGCACTGGATGCCGGTCAGCGCGAGCGCGCCGAAGAGAATCTTCGTCAGGCCCTGGCCTTGGCCCCGACCAACGCCTATGCGCTGGAGGCGATGACCCGCAATGAAGTGTTGAACGGTCGTTATTTTGAGGCCAGAGCCTTCTACCAGCGGCGTTTGGCGGCTGCGCCGGCCACGGTTTCCGTGTTACAACTTGCCATTCAGATTGAAGAGCGACTCGGCGACAGGATGGCGGCCGGTCGGTTCCAACAGCGGTTGCGCGAAGAGTTTCCTTCAGCGGCAACCTCGAATCCCCAAGGCTGACGCATTGTGATCAATGATCCGGGTGTAAATGCTTTAGAAGGTGTACTGGGTTGCGGTGAGCAGCTTCGCAAGGCGCGAGAGGCCGCCGGTTTGTCGCTGGATCAGGTGGGCGGGCAGTTGCGCATGCCGGTGCAGGTGGTGGCGGCGCTTGAAGCTGAGCAGTGGTCGCGGCTGGGCGCTCCGGTATTCGTGCGCGGCCAGCTGCGCAGTTATGCGCGTCTGTTGAAGGTCGACCTGGGTGGTTTGCTGGAGCAGGCGAAGATCGCGCCGGTCGAGCCGCCCAAGCTGGTCAGTCATACCCATACCCCGCGGCTGCGGCGTGCGGCCGAGAACATCGGCCGGCGCGCGGTCTACGTGGTGATCACCGCCGTCCTGGCCGTGCCGGTCTGGTACGTGATCAGCGGCAATTCCAATAGTGCCCCGCCAAGTACCGCGTCGTTGGACGTGGTACCGGCCACGGATGCTGGTGGCCAGCTGGCTGCGCCCGTCCAGGCGCCGGCGGCGGTGCCGGTCCCGGCGGCTGACAGCGGCCCCTATATCGCCTCGATGGCACCGCTGGCACGGCCCGCGGCGGCTGCACCGTCGGCGCTGACGCTGAATTTCAAGGGCGACAGCTGGGTGGATATTTCGGCCCCGGACGGTGCCACGGTCGAAAAGGCCCTGGTGCGGGCCGGTGAAAGGCGCAGCTTTGCCGCCGGCCAGGTAGGTCGCATGGTGCTGGGTAATGCGGCCGAGGTTGAGGTTCAGCAGGCGGCGGGTAACGTCGACCTGGCTCCGTACAAGCGCGGTAATGTGGCCCGCTTTACGGTATCCTCTGACGGCTCCGTGGCGCCGGTTTCACACTGAAACCAGGCGTCTAACAAAACAACAAGGCTCCCCGCCAGGGTGAGCGAGAGTACGCATGGCGATTGACGACCTGCTCGACGAGCACGAACAAAGCGAACGTGTCCGCACGTGGCTGCGCAAGAATGGCGCCGGGATTATCGGCGGAGTAGTTCTCGGTATTGGCGCTATTGCCGGCTGGCAGTGGTGGCAGAAAGAGCAGGTCGGCAAGCTGGCCGACGCCAATGTCCGTTATGAAGCCGTGTCGCGCAGCCTGCAATCCAAGAACCTGGACGAGGCGGCCAAAGAGGTAGCGGCGCTGGGCGGTGGCAAGGCGGGCATCTATGCCGACCTGGCTTCGCTGGAGCTGGCCAAGGCCCAGGTCGAGGCGGGCAAGAGCGAGGACGCGATCAAGACGCTGCGCGCGCTCAAGGTCGAGGGGGAGTTCAAGACCCTGATCGACCAGCGCATCGCGCGGCTGCTGATTGAAACCGGCAAGCCCCAGGACGCTGCGACCCTGCTGGGTGCGGCCGACGACAGCTCCGGTCTTGAAATCCGTGGTGATGCCTTGATCGCGCAGGGCAAGCGTGATGAAGCGCGTGATCTGTACACCCAAGCGCTGGCCAAGCTGGACGTGGCTGCACCGCAGCGCCGCTTGCTGGAAACCAAATTGATGGACGCCGGCGGCACCGTGGCTGATCCTGCAGCGGAGAAGAATTGATGAAGTTCAAGCATGTTGCAGGCATTGCCTTGATGGCAGTGGCGTTGACCGGTTGTTCAACGGTGAAGGGTTGGTTTGCCGGGAAGGACGCTGCGGCCAAGAAGGCGCTGGAGCCGGCCGAGCTGACCAAGTTCGAGCAGACCGCGCGGGTCGACAAGATCTGGTCGGCCAACGTCGGCAAGGGCGAGGGTCGTATCGGCCTGCGTCAGGGCCCGGTGGTTGCCGATGGCCGCGTCTACGCGGCAGCGGTGCAGGGCGGCGTGCATGCGCTGGACCTGCAGACCGGCAAGGAAGTCTGGGAATACAGCCCGGCCAAGGAAAAGAAGAAGCCCAAGCTGCGTCTTTCCGGTGGTCCGGGCGTTGGCGATGGCCTGGTGGTCATCGGCACGCTGGATGGGCAGGTGATTGCACTGGACGCGGCCAATGGCAGCGAAAAGTGGAAGTCCAAGGTCACCGGCGAAGTGATTGCCGCGCCGGCCGTGGCCCAGGGCCTGGTGTTCGTGCGCAGCAATGATGGCCGCACCACCGCGCTGGATGCCGCCACCGGCGAACAGCGCTGGTTCAATGCGCAGGAACTGCCTTCGCTGACCGTGCGTGGCAACGCGCCGGTGGTGACCGGCCCGGGCGTGCTGTTCATCGGCAACGACGACGGTACCGTCGCCGCGCTGTCGATGCAGGATGGTCGCCCGCTGTGGGAACAGATGGTGGGTACGCCGGAAGGCCGTACCGAGCTGGAGCGCATGGCTGATATTGACGGCGCCCCGGTGCTGGAAGGTAATACGCTGTATGTGACCAGCTTCAAGAACCAGACCATGGCCATCGAAGGCCCGACCGGTCGCCCGATGTGGTCGCGTGACCATGGCGGTGGCGGCGGTGTTGCGGTGTCCTCGGGCAATGTCGTGGTCACCGACGGCAAGGGTTCTGTATACGGGCTGGACAAGAATTCCGGCTCGGCAATGTGGTCACAGCAGGCGCTGGCGCGCCGCTCGCTGACCGGTGCCGCCATCCAGGGTGACTATGCCGTGGTGGGGGATTACAAGGGATATCTGCACTGGCTGCGGTTGAGCGATGGTGAATTGGCTGCGCGTGAGAAGAGCGGTGGTGATGCTCTGCTGGCGCAGCCGGTCGTCGCTGACGGCATCCTGCTGGCGCAGAACGTTGATGGAAAGCTGACCGCATTCCGGTTGGCCCAATAAGGAGTTATAGCGATGCTGCCTTTGGTCGCCCTGGTTGGACGACCGAACGTCGGTAAGTCCACTATTTTCAATCTGTTGACCCGTACGCGCGATGCGCTGGTCCATGACCAGCCGGGTGTTACCCGCGATCGCAATTACGGTGTCTGCCGTCTTGATGAGGACAATCCCTTCCTGATCGTCGATACCGGTGGTATCGCCGGTGAAGAGGAAGGGCTGGCTGGCGCCACCGCGCGCCAAGCCCGAGCCGCCGCCGGTGAGGCGGATCTGATCGTATTTGTTGTTGACGCGCGTGATGGCACGTCGGCCCTGGATGACGAGATCCTGTCTTGGCTGCGCAAACTTGCGCGGCCTACGTTGCTGTTGATCAACAAGATCGACGGCACGGACGAACATTCCGTTCGTTCGGAGTTTTCCCGTTATGGCTTCAGCGAGATGCTGACGGTCTCTGCCGCGCACCGGCAGGGCATCGACGATCTGGTTGAGGAAATTGTCGAGCGCATGCCCGAAGAAGGCACCGCCGAGACCCTCGACAACGATCCGGATCGCATCCGCATTGCCTTCGTTGGCCGCCCGAACGTGGGCAAGTCGACGCTGGTAAACCGCATCCTCGGCGAGGAGCGGATGATTGCGTCCGAAGTGCCCGGTACCACCCGTGACTCGATTGCGGTGGATCTGGAGCGCGAGGGCCAGCTGTACCGCCTGATCGACACCGCCGGTCTGCGTCGCAAGGCGCGGGTCGAGGAAGTGGTCGAGAAGTTCAGCGTGGTCAAAACGCTGCGCTCGATCGAGCAGTGCCAGGTGGCGGTGCTGATGCTGGACGCCCACGAGGGCGTGACCGATCAGGACGCCAGCGTGCTGGGCGCGGTGCTGGATGCCGGCCGTGCGTTGGTCATTGCGATCAACAAGTGGGACGGCTTGAGCGAGTACGACAAGCAGCAGGCTGAAACCCTGTTGTCGCTGAAGCTCGGCTTCGTGCCGTGGGCCGAGAACGTGCGGATTTCCGCACTGCACGGCTCCGGTCTGCGCGAGTTGTTCAAGGCGATTCACCGGGCGCACGCCTCGGCGACGCATGAGTTCAGCACGGCCGAGGTCAACAAGGCGCTGGAAGTGGCCTATGAGGCCAATCCGCCGCCGAGCATCCGTGGCCATGTTTCCAAGCTGCGTTACGTGCACCCGGGTGGCAGCAATCCGCCGACCTTCATCGTGCACGGTACGCGCCTGAAGGAGCTGCCGGATTCGTACAAGCGTTACCTGGAGAACTTCTTCCGCAAGCGCTTCAAGCTGGTGGGTACGCCGGTGACCTTCCTGTTCCGTGAGGGTGCCAACCCGTACGAGGGCAAGAAGAACGTATTGACCGACCGCCAGGTCAAGGCCAAGCGGCGCTTGATGAAGCACGTCAAGGGCAGGAAGTGATTCGCACCCGGGACGCGGTTCAAGTTCCCGGGGCGATGTAGACGAAAGCGGCCGAAAGGCCGCTTTTGTTTTTTGCCGCTTGGCTGTTGCGCGCGGATGGGGCGGCGTTTGCGCCGCTTGATGTCGTCGTCGCATTCGCGGGGTTTGGCGCATACAGGCGGCCCCGGCGCGGTTCGTTTCCGCTGCCCGCTGCGTTTGGCCGATAATCCAGTCATGAGCATCCGCGAACTGACACCACAACAGGCCCGGGCCTGCCACGCCAATGGCGCATTGTTGATCGACGTGCGGGAAGCGCATGAGCGCGCAGGAGGCATGGCTGAAGGTGCGGTCGGTATCGCCAAGGCCGACCTGCTTGCTGCGCCTGCGCAGCACCTGCCAGCGCTGGACCGGGACATCCTGCTCATCTGCCAAAGCGGCAAGCGCTCAGCTGACGCGGCGCAGGCGTTGCTGGGTGCCGGCTACACAAACCTGTCCTCGGTAAGCGGCGGCACCGTCGCCTGGCGCGCGCAGGGTTTGCCGCTGGTGCAGCCGTTGCTGGATGCAGGCGAGCGCGACTTCTACGATCGCTATTCGCGCCATCTGTTGCTGCCGCAGGTCGGCGAAGCGGGCCAGCGTCGCTTGCAGCAGTCCACGGTCCTGGTGTTGGGCGCCGGTGGCCTGGGCTCGCCTGCGGCCTTCTACCTGGCCGCAGCCGGCGTAGGGCGCTTGCGCATCGTCGACGACGATGTGGTCGAACGCAGCAACCTGCAGCGGCAGATCGTCCATACCGAAACGTCGTTGGGTACAGCCAAGGTGGATTCCGCGCGACAGCGGCTGCTGGCGCTGAACCCGCACATCAAGGTGGAGGCGGTCGCCGAGCGTGTGACGTCGGCCAATATCGATGTGCTGTTGCAGGACGTGGACGTGGTGCTGGATGGCTCGGACAATTTTCCGCTGCGATATCTGCTCAATGATGCCTGCATCAAGCACGCCAGACCGCTGGTCTATGCGGCTATCGAGCGTTTTGACGGGCAGGTGAGCGTGTTTGATGCCGGCCGTCAGCGCGGTGTCGCCCCGTGTTATCGCTGTCTGTTCCCGGAGCCGCCGCCGCCTGAATTCGCACCCAACTGTTCCGAGGCGGGTGTGCTTGGTGTGCTGCCCGGCCTGGCCGGGATCATGCAGGCAACCGAAGTGCTCAAGCTGTTGCTGGATATCGGCGAGCCGCTGGTGGGGCGCCTGCTGCGCTTTGATGCGTTGCAGATGCGTTTCCGCGAAACCCGCATACCTGCAGATCCCGCATGCCCGGTGTGTGCTCCTGGTACTCCGTTCCCCGGCTATATCGATTACGCCGCCTTCTGCGCGCACACCGTTTGAACTGAGCGGCGGGCAGTGACCGGATCTGCACGGTTTTTGCTTTATCGTGCGCCTACTCGATTACAAGGCGATGCGGCATGGCAGCGGAATCCTCAGCGGAACTGGTAAAGATAGTCGCCCTGCTCGGCGCAGCGGTGGTGGCCGTGCCTCTGTTCCGGCGGCTGGGGCTGGGTTCCGTGCTGGGCTACTTCGTTGCCGGTCTGGCAATCGGTCCGTTTGGTTTTGGTTGGTTCTCCGATCCGCAGGCCATCCTGCACGTGGCCGAGCTGGGCGTGGTGATGTTCCTGTTCGTGATCGGCCTGGAGATGCGGCCTTCGCATCTGTGGAGCCTGCGCGGGGAGATCTTCGGCCTGGGTACGGCGCAGATTGTTACCTGCGCGCTGGTGCTCACCGGCGTGGCGATCCTGTTTGGTTATCGCCCGCAGATTGCCTTCATCGCTGCCGCTGGTTTCGTGCTGACCTCCACGGCGGTGGTGATGCAGTTGCTTGGCGAGCGTGGTGACCTGACCCTGCCGTCCGGGCAGAAGATCGTTTCCATCCTGCTGTTCGAGGATCTGCTGATCGTGCCGCTGCTGGCGGTTGTCGCATGGATGGCGCCGGTGCAGGCGGGTGCGCACGAGGGTTCGCGCTGGTTGAGCATCGCCATCGGTGCGGGTGCGATCGTTGGCCTGGTATTGGTCGGCCGCTACCTGCTCAATCCCTTGTTCCGCATCCTCGCTGCGGCCAAGGCGCGCGAGGTGATGACGGCGGCTGCCTTGCTGGTGGTGCTGGGCGCGGCGCTGCTGATGCAACTGGGCGGGCTGTCGATGGCGATGGGCGCGTTCCTGGCAGGCGTGCTGCTGTCCGAATCGACTTTCCGGCACCAGATCGAGGCCGATATCGAACCCTTCCGCGGCATCCTGCTCGGCCTGTTCTTCCTCAGCGTGGGCATGGCGCTGGACCTGTCGGTGGTGGCATCGAACTGGAAGGTGATTGCGCTGCTGGTGCCGGCGATGATGCTGGCAAAGGCGCTGTGCATCTACGGTGTGGCGCGGGTAATGGGCAGTGATCACCGCCAGGCATTGGACCGTGGCGTGCTGATGGCCCAGGGCGGCGAGTTTGCCTTTGTGCTGTTTGCCGCTGCTGCGACAACGGGCGTGATCGACGCAAACGTCAACGCCAACCTGACCGCGGTGGTGGTGTTGTCGATGGCGCTGACACCTCTGTGCATGCTGGTGTATCGCCTGCTGGTAAAAGAAGGGCAGGTCTCCACTGAAGGCGTGGATGCGGCCGATGGGCTGACCGGTAGCGTGCTGGTAATTGGGTTTGGTCGCTTCGGTCAGGTGTCCAGCCAATCGCTGCTTGCGCGCGATGTGGACGTGACCATCATCGACAACGATATCGAGATGATCCGCAGTGCTGGCCGTTTCGGCTTCAAGATCTATTACGGTGACGGCACCCGGCTGGACGTGCTGCGCGCTTCTGGCGCCGAAACCGCGCGTGCGATTGCGGTCTGCGTGGATGACCGGGTTGCTGCCGACCGCATCGTCGAGCTGGTAAGGCATGAGTTTCCGCTGGCCAAGCTGCTGGTGCGCTCGTTCGACCGCGAGCATTCGCTGTCGCTGATACATGCCGGTGTTGATTTCCAGATCCGCGAAACCTTCGAGTCGGCGGTGGAGTTTGGCCGTGTGGCACTGATGCAGCTGGGTGTGGATGAAGACGAGGCCGACGTTGTCGCGCGCGAAATCCGCCGCCGTGACGCTGAGCGCTTCGAGCTGGAAATGGCCGGTGGCGGGCTGCAGGCCGACACCGGTCTGATGTACCGCAATACCCCCGGAGCGCCGACACCGACGCCGTTCACCCCGCCGCGGCGTGAGTCGCGCCCCCTCAACCCGGACGCGATTGCCGGGGCAGGGGAGGAGCCGGTTTCCGATTCAGGCGCCACGCCAGGACCATGACAAGGTGTGGCGCTGGCCGTAATCAGGGACAATAGCCGCCCCCGTGTTCATCGCCATGCCCCATGACTGTCCTCGCCGACGCCTCCCCGCAGACCTCCCGCATCCTTGATGGCCGCCGTATCGCCGAGGAACTGCTCGACGATTTGAAGGTGCGCGTCGACGCCCGTCTGGCGGCCGGTGGCACCCGTCCGGGGCTGGCCGTGGTGCTGGTGGGCGGCGACCCCGCCTCATCGGTGTATGTGCGCAACAAGCGTCGCGCCGCCGAGAAGGTCGGCATCGAGGCCTTTGATTACGACCTGCCCGAGGGCACCAGCGAGGCTGAGCTGCTGGATCTGATCGACCAGCTCAATGCCGACCCGAAGATCCACGGCATCCTGATCCAGCTGCCGCTGCCGGGCATTCCCGATGCCAACCGTCTTATCCAGCGCATCGACCCGCGCAAGGATGTGGATGGCTTCCACCCGCAGAACGTAGGCCACCTGGTGCTGCGCGAGTTCGGCCTGCGCCCCTGTACGCCGCGCGGCATCACCACGCTGCTCGGCCACACCGATCAGCCGGTGCGTGGCCGCAACGCCACCATTGTTGGCGTCAGCAATCACGTCGGCCGGCCGATGGGCCTGGAACTGCTGATCGCCGGCTGCACCGTGACCAGCTGCCACAAGTTCACGCCCAAGGACGTGTTGGAGCAGGCCGTGCGCAACGCCGACATCCTGGTGGTGGCGGTGGGTATCCCGCAGCTGATCCCGGGTGAATGGGTGAAGCCGGGCGCGGTGGTGATCGATGTCGGCATCAATCGGCTTGAGGATGGCCGGCTGGTCGGCGATGTCGGTTTCGAGGCCGCAGCCCAGCGCGCCAGCTGGATCACCCCGGTACCGGGCGGTGTCGGTCCGATGACTGTGGCCACGCTGATGCAGAACACGATCGAGGCGGCCGAGGCCAGCGCTGAAGGCTTGAAGTTCTGAAGCCGCGCAGTGCCGAGCCACGCTCGGCAGAGGCAGCATCACTGTAGTGCCGAGCCATGCTCGGCAGAGGCTTTCCTCGTACAGCATCACTGTAGTGCCGAGCATGGCGCGGCACTACATGGCATCCAATCCCTGAACACGTCCCCGCCAGCGCGACACTGCGTCGCACCTGCCCCCTGCCATCGGCGGCCAAATAAGGGTAAAATGTCGCGCTTCCCCACATCTACCGGGCACGCCGATGCTGCGCATCCAGGCTGAAGCACTAACGTACGATGACGTTTCTCTCGTCCCCGCTCACTCCATCGTTCTGCCTAAGGACGTTGACCTCGGCACGCGGCTGACGCGCGACCTGCGGTTGAAGTTGCCGATTGTCTCGGCTGCCATGGATACCGTTACCGAAGCACGTCTTGCCATTGCCATGGCGCAGATCGGCGGCATCGGCATCCTGCACAAGAACCTGAGCGTCGAGCAGCAGGCGGCCGAAGTGGCCAAGGTCAAGAAGTTCGAGTCCGGCGTGATCCGCGACCCGATCACCGTTGGCCCGGAAACCACGATCCGCGACGTACTGGCACTGACGCAGGCGCACAACATCTCCGGCGTGCCGGTGGTGGGCAGCGACGGCCAGCTGGCCGGCATCGTCACCCACCGTGACATGCGCTTTGAAACCGAGCTGGACGATCCGGTCCGCCACATCATGACCAAGAAGGATCGCCTGATCACGGTCAAGGAAGGCGCTGCCTCGGACGAAGTGCTGCAGCTGCTGCACCGCAACCGCATCGAAAAAGTGCTGGTGGTCAATGACGCGTTCGAACTGCGCGGCCTGATCACGGTCAAGGACATCCAGAAGAAGACCGACAACCCCAACGCTGCCAAGGACGCCGCAACGCGTCTGCTGGTGGGTGCTGCGGTTGGCGTGGGTGGCGATACCGATCGTCGCGTCGAAGCGCTGGTTGCTGCCGGTGTTGACGTGTTGGTGGTGGACACCGCGCACGGCCATTCGCAGGGCGTGCTGGACCGCGTGCGCTGGGTGAAGAAGAACTTCCCGAACGTACAGGTCGTCGGCGGCAACATCTGCACCGGCGAAGCCGCTCTGGCACTGCTCGATTGCGGTGCCGATGCGGTCAAGGTCGGCATCGGCCCGGGCTCGATCTGCACCACCCGCGTGGTTGCCGGTGTCGGCGTGCCGCAGATCACCGCGATCGACCTGGTTGCCGAAGCGCTGCAGGATCGCATCCCACTGATCGCTGACGGTGGCATCCGTTATTCCGGTGACATCGGCAAGGCGCTTGCCGCCGGTGCATCGACGGTGATGATCGGCGGCCTGCTGGCCGGTACCGAAGAATCGCCGGGCGAAACCGAACTGTTCCAGGGCCGCTCCTACAAGAGCTACCGTGGCATGGGTTCGCTGGCGGCAATGGAGAAGGGGTCCAAGGACCGCTACTTCCAGGACGCGGCTACCGCTGACAAGCTGGTGCCCGAAGGCATTGAAGGCCGCGTGCCGTATCGCGGCCCGGTCGGTGGCATCATCCATCAGCTCATCGGTGGCCTGCGCGCGACCATGGGTTATGTGGGCTGCGCCACCATCGAAGAAATGCGCACCAAGCCGAACTTCGTGAAAATCAGCGGTGCCGGCCAGCGTGAGAGCCACGTCCACGACGTGCAGATCACCAAAGAGCCGCCGAACTACCGCGCTTGAAGCGGGAGTGAGTGAAGAGGAGTGAGGAGCGAGATCAAGCTCCAAGCTCCTCTTCTTCTATACAGCGCCGGCGATGCCGCCTTTTCTCACTTCTCACTCCTATCTACTTACTTCTCGCTCATGACCAACATCCATAACGACAAGATCCTCATCCTCGATTTCGGCGCACAGTACACGCAGCTGATCGCGCGCCGCATCCGCGAATTTGGCGTGTATTGCGAAATCTGGGCGTGGGACCATGATCCGGCCGAGATCGCCGCCTTTGGTGCCAAGGGCATCATCCTGTCCGGCGGCCCGGAAACCACCACGCTGCCCGGCGCACCCGCCGCGCCGCAGGAAGTGTTCGACAGCGGCCTGCCGCTGCTGGGCATCTGCTACGGCTTGCAGACCATGGCCAAGCAGCTGGGCGGCGGTACCGAAGCCGCTGACCAGCGCGAGTTCGGCCATGCCGAAGTGAAACTGCAGGGCAACGATGCGCTGCTGGGTGGTCTGTCCGACCACAACGGCGAGCCGCGCCTGGATGTGTGGATGAGCCATGGCGACCACGTCACCCACGTGCCGCCGGGCTTCACCATTACTGCCGTTACCGACCGCATTCCGGTCGCCGCGATGGCCAATGAAGACAAGCGCTGGTACGGCGTGCAGTTCCATCCGGAAGTGACCCACACCAAGCAGGGCTCAGCGCTGCTGAAGCGTTTTGTCACCGACATCTGCGGCTGCGCCACCTTGTGGACCGCCGCCAACATCATCGACGACCAGATCGCCCGCGTGCGCGAGCAGGTTGGCAGCGATGAGGTGATCCTGGGCCTGTCCGGCGGCGTTGATTCCTCGGTGGTTGCTGCGCTGCTGCACAAGGCCATCGGTGACAAGCTGACCTGCGTGTTTGTCGACACCGGCCTGCTGCGCTTCCAGGAAGGCGACCAGGTCATGCAGATGATGGCCGACAACATGGGCGTCAAGGTCGTGCGCGTGAACGCTGCCGACCGTTATTTCAAGGCACTGGAAGGCGTCAGCGATCCGGAAGCCAAGCGCAAGGTGATCGGCAACCTGTTCGTCGAGATCTTCGACGAAGAGTCGAACAAGCTCAGCAATGCCAAGTGGCTGGCGCAGGGCACCATCTATCCGGACGTGATCGAGTCGGCCGGCAGCAAGACCGGCAAGGCACACGTCATCAAGAGCCACCACAACGTGGGTGGCCTGCCGGAAGACATGAAGCTCAAGCTTGTCGAACCACTGCGCGAGCTGTTCAAGGACGAAGTGCGTCGCCTCGGCGTCGAGCTTGGCCTGCCGCGTGCAATGGTCTATCGCCATCCGTTCCCGGGCCCGGGCCTGGGTGTGCGCATCCTCGGCGAAGTGAAGCGTGAGTACGCCGAGCTGCTGGGCAAGGCCGACGCGATCTTCATCGAAGAACTGCGCGCCGCTGACCTGTACGACAAGACCAGCCAGGCGTTCGCCGTGTTCCTGCCGGTCAAGTCGGTTGGCGTGGTGGGCGATGCGCGTGCGTATGAGTGGGTGATCGCGCTGCGTGCGGTTGAGACCATCGACTTCATGACCGCGCATTGGGCGCACCTGCCGTACGATTTCCTCGGCCGCGTTTCCAACCGCATCATCAACGAACTGCGCGGCGTCTCGCGCGTGGTCTACGACATCTCCGGCAAGCCGCCGGCGACGATCGAGTGGGAGTGATCGGGCATCTGGTGCCTCCCGGTAGCTGGCAGCAACAAGCCAACCGGCCGCGTAGTGCTTAATGCTGTTCATTTGGTCGATAGTGCGTGACCCAGAATCCGATGCCAGTCCTCTGGCATCGGATTTTGTCTTTTGTAGGAGCGGCGTAAGCCGCGAAGCTCGTACATCCTCGAATGACATGGCTGCTGAGCGGGTAATTGAGCAACGCCAGCTTCGCGGCTGACGCCGCTCCCACAGACAAGCGCCGGGCCAGCGCAGTGAGCTTCGCTACGCGCATTGCAGAAATTCGCCTCACTCAGGGCGCCGGGTTCGCTCTGCGACCTTTCACTGCATTGGCACGGGCGCGACAAGTGATTTGCCCTTCGGCATCCACCGGCAACAGGGCACTGATCCTGGCCTTGAGCAGCGTGTGCTCATCCGCCGCCATCGCGGCAAGCGTTGAACCGACGCTCGGTGCGCCGAGCGCTGTCGACCAGAAGTCCTCAAAATCAGCGAACGTGCGGCTCACTTCGATTGCGCGGGTTTCAATCGCCTCCAAACCAGCGTCGCTCCACAACTCCCGCAATGCCTCAGTGCGTGAAGCCTCCGGGCTGGGCGGCGAGGGGACTGCGTGGCCAAGCCCACGCATCTGTGCCAGCAACATTTCATAGGGAAATCCGCCACCCAGCATGTCCCAGGCGTACGCGGCGACGCTGCCACCGGGACGAACCACGCGCGCCATCTCGGCTACGCCGCGAGCGGGCTCGGGGACAAAGAAAATCACCAGCGGCATCACTGCAATATCGAAGGCAGCGTCCTCGTAGGGCAATGCCATCGCATCGCCTTCGTCAAATACTGCCGCCTGCAGTGCTGGCTGCGCTCGTGCATAGGCCAGCTGTTGCTGGGATGGATCCACACCATGCATCGAGCTTGGCGCGCAGCGCGCGATCACCCTCTCGGTGAAGGCGCCATTACCGCAGCCTACGTCCAGCCAGCGTTGGCCGGCTGCTGGCGCCAGCCAATCGAGAAACACCTCGCCGGCAAGCTGGCTCCAGATTCCCATGTAGCGCTCATAGGCGAGGCCATCGCGAAAGCGGATTTCATTGGTCTTCATATCAAGCCTCACAGAACCTGATCAGCGTAGCCGAAAGATAGAGCCCCAGCCCGAACACGGCATGCGTCGCCAAGCTGCGCAGGCAGTTCTTCAACGGCGTTGCCGTCTTCGATGCCATGAAGCCCGCGCCCATGGCCGGCTGCATGACGAACAGAGGTGCGGCAACGGTTGCCATGCCTACGGCCAAGGCGGGCATCAGCGACGGATCGCCAAGCCATGGCCAGCCTGCAACCGCCACCAATAAAGCCGCGAACGCGATGCCAATGGCGTAATGCATGGTCCAGCCAAGCAGCTGCTCGCCCGGTATCGGCGCGGCCTGTCCGATGTTGGCATGTGCGAATCTGCCCTTGGCCAGGTGTGCTGCCCAGCGCCCAAGCAATGCGTAGTCGAGCGTGGCAACGCCCAGTTGCTTGAGGGCCTGGGTCCACAGATCCATCACCAATGTCGCGCCAATTCCAACCAGCAGCACCCGCGCCATATCCATCCACGTCATAACGCCTCCTTTGCAGTCGATTCATCTGCACACGCGGGCATGGTAAAAGTTGAAGTCAACTTCAAGTCAAGAGACTGCGATGGACATTGCCGAAGTCGCCAGACGAACCGGGCTGCCGTCCTCCACGCTGCGGTATTACGAAAACAAGGGATTGATCACGGCCAGCCGCGCCGCTGGTGGCCGGCGCCACTTTGCGGCCGACGTGCTCGACCAGCTGAGCTTGATCGCGTTGGGCCAGGCCGGCGGGCTGTCGTTGGACGAGATCCGCAGCATGCTCTCGCCGCATGGCGCGCCGAACGTGGATCGGGCACTGCTGCTGAGCAAGGCCGAGGAGATCGACGCGACCATAAAACGCCTGCGGGCCATGAGCGATGGCCTGCGCCACGCCGCCGCATGCCCAGCTGACAATCATCTTCAGTGTCCGACCTTCCAGCGCCTGCTGAAGGCCGCAGCCACCGGCCGGTTGAAGCCGGACGCCGCCCGCTTGACGCCGGGCAAGCGCAGTACACGGGCTGACGTCTGAGCGGATGCGCGTCGAGACGAAGTGGCCTGCGAGGGATGCGGATGGTTGCCTGTTGGTCGTCGAACACGAACACTGAGGCCGCGCGCGTCGACGGCCTCCTCAGGCAAACGGGATGGTTCATCGCTGCAAGCCCTCCAGCTCGCGGTAGCACTGCTCCAGCGCTTTCAGTTCAGCCGCGTAATCGAAGTTTGCGTCTTCGCGCTCCTTCACCAGTTCCAGTACGTCGAAGCGCAGCCCGTCCGCGCCGCTGCGGTTCCACGCGGCTTGCAGCACGCGGTCTGCATACTTGCCCATGCCCAGCTCGAAGCGCGCGCGATTCAACGCCGCGTGCACATTGCGACTCGCGCCGAGCATGCGATATCCGCTTGCCCGGTCGTCAATGGCATAGATGCCCATTGGCGGGAAGGCGTCACGCGCCAGGCGAGCGGCCGCCCGCCGCGCTTGGCGCGATGTCTGGTTGAGGGATGCGTCCATCTTTTTTCTCCTTGTGACGGTAATAGAAGCTGTGCAGCACCAGCATGGTCAGGAATGCAGCGGGGCAGGCCCAGAACACGCCAGTGGGGCCGAAGCGGGCTTCCAGCGCCATCGCAAGCGGCCATTCGACGGCAAGGATTGCAGCCATGCTCAGCAGCGCCGGCACCAACGCGGCACCACTCGCGCGCATTGAGCCGACCAGGATGTTGCTCCAACCAAGCAACACCACGCTCCAGGCAACGGTGCGCACGATGGCGACCGACAGCTCCAGCACTGGCCCGGGCTCCAGGAAAACGCGCAGCGCGAAGGGCGCGAGCAGATGCGCAGCCAGCACGAACAGCACGGTGATTACTGCGTTCAAACGCACTCCCATCGCCACGATTGCCGGCAGCCTTTCACATCGACCCGCGCCTACCGCATGCGCGCTGAAGATGGCTGCGGCAATACCAAAGCTCATCGCCGGGAACTGCACCCAGCTCAAAAGTTGCGTCGCCGCGCCATAGGCGGCGGTCGCTGCCGACCCGTGACGGTTCACCAAGCCGAGCAACACGATCTCGGCAAGCGCCATGGCCAGCATCTGCAGTGCAGCCGGCAGGCCGATGCGCAGCATGCGGTTGGCGGTGGCCGCACTGGGTCTGCAGCCGCGCCAGCCAGCACCTGCAGCCAGCGGATGGCCGCCATGCCGCCAGCGCCGGATCAAAACAGTGAGCGCAGCCAGCTGTGCGCAGAGCGTAGAGGCGGCAACGCCAGCCGCGCCCAACGATATGCCTGCTACGAACAACGGCGTGCACACCGCACCCACCAGCGTCGCCACCAGCAAGGCCCACATCGGCGACTGCACGTCGCCGCTGCCACGGCTCAGCGACAGGCCAGCCCAGGTGACAAACACGAAGGGCATCACCAGCAACATCGCGCGTGCATACAGCACCGCGGCCGGCAGAATGTCCGGCGGCGTGCCCAGCGCCTGCATCAGCCACGGCGCAGCCCATGCCCCGGCCACCGCCACTACAAGCCCGACGCCAAGTGCAGCCACAACAGCCGTCGCAGCCACGCGCCGCAGCTGTGCGGCATCACCGGCGCCCCATGCCTGTCCGGCAAGAATGGTCGCACCGGCGCCCAGCCCGATGATCAGCGACAGCAGCAGGAAGAACACAGGAAAGAACGATGCGGCTGTCGCGATGCCGTGCACGCCCAGCAGGCTCCCCAGCCAGAAGCCATCGAGCAGCCCTCCCGCACTTTGCAGCGCGTGGGTCAGGATCAAGGGCGTCAGCAGTGCCAGATAGTGCATGCGCAGGGTTCGCGCCGGCTTGGAAGAGGAGGGGGTGTCTGGCGTGCTCATGTACGTTCTCGTGGATCGCGGGCATAGCCGTACCCGCAACGCTGCAGCCGGAGCCGCGCGCGGTTTGCAAGATCAGCAGGAAGAGGCCGGGCTTAGCCGGGCGCAGGTTCGGCGAGTTGCAGTACGTAGGCCTGTATGTCTTGCGGCCATGCGGCCATCTGCGCCAGCAGACGCTGCTGGTCGCCGGCGAACAACGCCCGCGCGGCTTCCTCGAAGCCGGCCAGGTCACCGGCCAGCGTGGACATGGCGTTGTAGGCGCGGTCGCGCGCCTGCCGTAGCTGGTCCGCGCCGCTGTCCTTGCGCCGCGCTTCGTGCACGAGCTTGCGCAAGGCTACGGATGCACCGCCGGCCTGCGCCGCCAACCAGTCCCAATGCTCGGGTAGCAGCGTTACTTCCCGCGCGGTCACACCGAGTTTGGGGCGGCCGCGCCCTTTGGGGGGTTGTGCCGGCGCAGCACGTGTGTAGCGCGCAGCGACAGCTTCCTCATCACCGCGCAGATCGAGGTCAGCAGACTGGCCGGTGGCATTGTTGAAAACCAACGGGTTCTCATCAGGCTGCGACTGCTGCGCACGCAGCACCGCCACGGCGACCTCATGCAAAGGACCGGTGGCGAGGCGCTGCCCTTTCAGGAAAGCGGTATAGGTGAGTGCAGGGTTCTGGTCCATGTGGCGAATATTATCCGGGTTAAATTGTCTGGTCAATAATATCCGGGTAAAATAGGGCGGCCGGCGTTGGCCTTTCCGGCAACGTAAGGCAGGTGCTGTCTTCACGCAGCCCGGTAGCCAGTTTGTCGTTGACGTCCATGGCCACTGCGATCCCATCGCATCGATGGTGCTCGCCCATGCGATGGCGCACTGCTCGCCAGGCGCAGGCATTGCTTGGCCGCATGTGAGGCGCTGCTCGCCTGCTTTGGAAAATTGAAAAGACATCTGCTGGCGAAGCTGCGCTTTTGAGATCGCAGCGTCTCCAAGCGAACACCCATCCGCCGCAGTTCGCGATAGATTGGCTGGATTGTGAAACAGGATCCGTTGGAACTGTCTTGAGTGAAGCCGTGAATTCAACCCGCTTCTGGCGCGATCCGGCCATGCCCTTTGTTGAGAGCAGGCGGGCCTGTGACAGCCGCGCCTGCTACCGGGCACATAGCCATCCGACCTTTTCCATCGGTGCGGTGGACAAGGGGGCAAGTGTGTTCACTGGGGCCGCTGGCGGCGCGGTTGCGCTACAGCCTGGATCATTGGTGTTCGTGCCGCCAATGCGCGTGCATGCATGCAATCCAGAAGCGGGCAGCGCCTGGAGTTACCAGATGCTGCATCTGGATGCGCAGTGGCTGACGACGGTGCGGGAAGAGAGCGGTGTTCAGTGGGGTGAGGTGGCAACAGAAACGGTTCGGATCACTCGCCAGCCCGTGCTCTACGCCCGCTTCTGCAGGCTCAACGCGTTGTTGTTCTCCGAGGCCTGCGCCGATGACAAGGAAGCTGCGCTGATCGAATTCATCGGTGATTGCGACAGTGCCGACGCTCAGGTAATTGCCGCAGCATCCAATGCAGCAGCGTACTTGCAGCTGCTGCAGCCATTGCTGGACATGCTGCGCCACGAGGGCGGCGCGGTGCGGCCACTGGCTGAACTCGCGCAGATGGCCGGCATGGGCCGCTATCAGCTGATCCGCGCTTTTCGTGCGGTTACTGGTATGACCCCGCACGCATGGCAGTTGAATCAGCGCATCAACCTCGCACGTGAACAATTACAGCGCGGGGCTGATCTGGCGGAAGTTGCGCTGCGTCTTGGCTTTGCCGACCAGAGTCATTTTCAACGCGTGTTCAAGGCTCACGCGGGTACGACGCCGGGGCGTTACCGCGCCTAGCCGCGCGCAATTTTGTTCAATACACAACGCGGCGATAGCAACACACTTCGCGGAGCCAACATCCCGAGAAGCAAGCTTGCATGCAGCAGTTCCTGTTGATCGCCACCGCGCACTTCCTGGCGCTGCTGTCGCCCGGCCCCGATTTCTTCCTGATCGCACGCAGCTCTGCATCGTCAGGTTGGCGCATTGCCAGCGGAGCATGCCTGGGCATCGCCTTGGCAAATGGGGTGTTCATCGTTGCTGCGTTCGTGGGCTTCTCTGCGTTGAGTGCAGGAAGCCCGTCATTCATCGCCCTGCAGCTTGCCGGTTGCCTTTACCTGCTCTACCTGGGCTGGTTGTTCTTTCGCCATGCGGGCAGTAATTCCCTGCAGTTCGCCCCCGGTGCTGATGTGCAGCGCAGGGAAAGCGTCGCTGCCGTGTTCTGGTTGCGTGCTGCGGGTATGGGCTTCCTGTCGGGGATCCTCAATCCAAAGAACGCGTTGTTCTACGCCAGTTTGGCAGCGATGCTCACCGGTGCCAATGCAGGCACGGGTTGGAAGGCGATCTATGGAATTTGGATGTTCACCGTGGTGCTGTTATGGGATCTGCTGGTAGCGGTGCTGATTGGCAATAAAGCCGTGCTGCGGCGCTTTTCCAACGCACTATCTTGGCTGGAAAGGTTTTCCGGCGTGGTGCTTATCCTGCTGGCCGCAGGCGTCATCACGACGCTGGCGCTGGACTATGGAACGTCACGTTGACTCTGGGGATAGGCGTGGTTGGCGATGCGCGTTCGTATGAGTGGGTGATCGCGCTGCGTGCAGTTGAGACCATCGATTTCATGACCGCGCATTGGGCGCACATGCCGTACGATTTCCTCGGCCGCGTTTCCAACCGCATCATCAACGAATTGCGCGGCGCCTCGCGCGTGGTCTACGACATCTCCGGTAAGCCGCCGGCGACGATCGAGTGGGAGTGAGTCCGCTGCGGCGGTACGGTTCACTGCTGCGCTGAAACAAGGAGCCCACGTCCTGCGTGGGCTCTTTGTTTGTGTGGCGGCACTGGGCTGGCCTGTCAGGGCGCCAGCAAACGCAGCCGCGATCAACGCGCGAGAAGGTCTGTAGTGCCGAGCCATGCTCGGCAAGGTTTTTACCCAGCCATGCTGAGCGAGGTTTTTACCCGTGAACCCCTGCCGAGCATGGCTCGGCACTACATGGATCTGCCGGTTGAACCATCGTCCGTAAGCGGAGCGTTGGTCGCGCGCATCAGCGGAAAGTGACAGTCACCGTGGCTGTCGCCGAGAACGGCCCCCACGCTGGTTTCTCATCCATCCAGAACAGCGCCGTCCTGAATTCGTGACGGTTAATGCCGTGGTTCACCGTGCCGAGGGGGATGGTCTTCTTCATCTGAATATAGCGCTCGCTGCTCGCGGGGTCGGACAACACGATGCCAAAGTTGCCGTTGCTGCGCGGCAGGATGATAGTGCCTTCGTGCACCCCGTTCGCGGTGTCGAAGGTGGCCATCAACATCTTTTGGCTGCATTGGCCGCCGGCGTTCGGGTGGGTCATGTCCACTTCAATCCAGAACGACATCTTGTGGGTCTCGCCTATATGGATGCTGGACGAGGGGATCCGGCCGAAGTCGACGGTGCTGCCGGAATTGGCCACGATCCGGATTTCGGGGTTGCAGGCAATGAAGCGAATGCGGCCCAGCCCGCCGATACCCGCGCGGAAGTTGGAGCCGGGGCTGGTATTCAAGCCGCCATCGCCGTCTACCTGGAACAGATCTAAACTGCGGCTGTTGTTGATCAGGCCATTGGCGGGCGGGGGGAATCCGGTTGCCTTGATGTAGATCGAGAAAGTGACACTCAGCACGTTGGATGTGGCGCAGCGTTCAGCCTTGGAAAGGTTCCAGTGCTTTTTGCAGTTGGCCCGGTTTGCCATAGGCATGGTGCCTGCGCCGACCAGCAGGCGCGCGGCCCCGCCGTTGATGCGGTAGTCGGTATTGGCGATGGTTACCCCGACCTCGATGGAGGGATGGAGCTGCGCGATGGTGTTGTCCGGGTCCCAATAGAAGAACGCGTACTCACCATCGGGCGCGGACTGTGCATCCAGGCAGCGGAAGCTGATGCTGAACTCCTCCGAGCGCCACAACAGCCTGCCGCGCACGGCATCGCCGCGGGAGATGACGATGTCGTTGAGCAGGTTGATCTGTTGATGGACTGTTTCGGAAAACGTTTCCTTGCAGGACATGGCCACCGCTGCCTGCGGTAGAAGCAACACGAGCAGCAGGCACAGGTTTCGAATCAGGTAAGTCATGGTCGATCTCGGGGTTGTGCACCGGATTGGGTGCATTGCAGGTCCACATGGCGATAGCCCTGGCTTTTGATGGCGCTGGCGGACAGCTGCAGCGAGGCCAGGTGCAGTTCACAGGCCTGGTAGGTTTCCTGCCCCCAGCGCACCGACAGGCTGTCGTCGGCACGCACGCCGCTGACGAACAGGGTTCCATCGGGGCCGGCCACGCCGCGCTTGTGGCCGTCGTGATCGAACACTTCCGCGCCCATCGGCACACGCTTGCCGTTGCCGAGCAGGGAATGGATCATCAGGTTGCTGCCACGGCGTGTGTCGAAATCCATGCGTACCAGAGCGCCACGGGTTGGCACCACCGTGCCGTTGATCCGGCTGGCATCGATGTCGGCACCCAGGTCATCGCTGCGCAAGGCCACGCGGTTGTTGCGGTAGGCGGCCACGCCGGAAATGACGCCATAACCGCGCCGGTCAAGGCGCACACCCGACTGGTTTTCCAGGCCGATGCCGGCGCCGTCGGTGGCATGCACCAGCACGTTGCTCGACTGCAAAGACTGCGCCAGGGTGAGGCCGTTGCCGTGCACCACCCAGGCCCCGCTGGCTCCCCAGTTCACCTGCTGGTAGTCACGCGCCCTGGTTGCGCCGAAGCTGAGGCTTCCTTTGCTGCCGGTGTAATTGGCATTGACCGCAGCGGAACCGCCGCGATCGGAACGGCCAAGGTTCAGCCCATAGCCAAGTTTTTCGCTGCGCAAGGCCGTGCCGTTGATGCCCGCCTGGTAGTTGCCACCCGAGTTGCGGGAGTGGCTGTAGGCACTGACGCCATTGGCGCGAACCGCGCCCCTGCGGCCCAGGGGAACGGTAAGCGACACCCCCAGGTTGCGATCGGAGTGTCCGTGGCGGCTGCGCGTATCACGAAAAAAAAGGCTGTAGTTGGCCGCGCCCAGGCGGCCATTGAAACCCAGATGAAGATTTCGTTCGCGTGCATGTGCGGCCCAATAGTTCTGGCTGCTGTAGCTGAAGTTGAGCGAGTAGTCGTCGAAAATGCGCTGGTCAACCGCGACTTCCAGGTGACTGCGCTTGTTCTGGTAGCGCGCGCTTGTTATTGCCTGCCGGGCCGGTGGACGCCAGACCGGCTTGGAGGATGTGGCGCTGTTGCTGGCGTCGAAGTCCTCGTCCCAGCGTTCGTAATGGTCATTGCGCCACTGTTCGCGCTCATTGGCCGCGTCGCTGAAGTCGTAGTAGCCCGAGGTGGAATAGCGGTGGCCGACGAGGCGGAACTCGGTGCCACGCGCGTTCAAGGATTTGGAGTAGAGCACGCGGTAGCTCTGGCCGCTGCGGTCGCCACCGCCGGCCAGCTGGGCGCGCGCGTGGCTGATGTCGATGGATGCCGAGCCGAAACGGCCCAGGTCATGCGCCACGCCCAATGCGATGGATTGGTAGTTCTGCGCCACCAGCAGGCCGCCATAAGGCGTGGCGCTGGAGGGAAGCCCGTGGGCGAGGGTGGCCTGCACAAACCCCGGTTGGTAGCGTTCCTCACCATTGCGCAGCGTGCCTGCGCTGAGCTCGTAGTGGGTCAGGCCTGGCCGGAGCATGGTTTCCACGGCGGAGAACGCCTGGCGATGGCGTTGCACCGCGCCGTCGGCGCCAATCACCGACACCTCCAGCTCGCCACTCATGCGATTGGGGACGATGTCCTTGATCTCGAAAGGCCCAGGGGCGACGTTGATGGAATGGATCAGGTGCCCGTCCTGCCGCACTTCGACGCGGCCGCCATTGATGGCCATGCCGCGAACCACCGGCGCATAGCTGCGTTGACTGAATGCGAGCATGTCATCGTCGTTGGCCAGTTTGGCGCCGCGGAAACGGACGCTGTCGAATACGCCGTAAGCGGTATAGCTGTCGCCGAGCACCAGTCGGCTGCGTTGCGAGCCCAGGTCGGTCTCGGCGCGGAAACTTCGTGATTGCCAGTGCGTGCGGTTGCCGGCGTTGCGGTCACTCGCCGTGCGG
Source organism: Stenotrophomonas sp. STEN240 (assembly GCF_056756175.1). NCBI lineage: Bacteria > Pseudomonadati > Pseudomonadota > Gammaproteobacteria > Lysobacterales > Lysobacteraceae > Stenotrophomonas > Stenotrophomonas sp. STEN240. The sequence continues at coordinate 42,935 of NZ_JBRRBO010000015.1, forward strand.
TTGAGGTTGGCAGTGTGACGCAGACGCCACATGCCAAGATTCAGCCCACTGTTGATCGAGGCATACAGGTAATTGCCGTTGTCGGCGTGTTCCTGCCGGTCATGCGAACCGTTCAAGGCATATTCGACCAGCAAGGCATTGATACCTTGGTCACGCAGGGCGTGACGGATGTAGCCACGCGGCAGCGTATGCAGATGCACCTGCGGCACCTGCAGGTCGAGTCGCTGCTGATTGCCGTTGTAACTCACCTGGCTCCCTGCCAACAGGGCCGGCAACGATTCACAGTGGGGTTGCCCCTGCGGGTCGCGCTGGCCGCTGGGTAAGCGAATGCTCCAGGCCCGCAAGCGTGCTTGGGTCAGGCAGGGCTGGACCTCGCCGTTGGGCAGGCGCTCGAAGTGGATATCCTCGCGGGCGATTTCATCGCCGTTGAGGTAAACCGAAAACGGGTACGTGCCGGGCAACACCGAGCCTGGGCTCGACAGCATGGCCACGTCGTCTTCGTTTTGCGCACCGCGCAGGAAGTCGAGGTTGAACTGGGGCGCCGCTACCGCAGTGCCGATACCCAGGGTATTGAGCGCGACGGCGAGCGGTGCCAAACGAGGGACAAGCATGTCCCTCCGCAGGGTGGCGCGGATTGTGCGAAGCATGGCTGGACTCTTTGACGCAGACGTCAGCGCGTCACGGCGACGTCTGCAAGTTCGGTGATGCCGCCGAAATCATTGATGTAGGAAAAGCGCAGTGTGCTGCGGCCGTGCAGATCGAGCGCCGCGGCCGGAACGCTCATCGACTGGCCGGGTGCAATCATGTCCAGGTCGACTTTCCTTTCGGGGCCGGCTGTTGCCTGGCCTTGCAGTTCAGCAAAGGTGATATGCAAGGAACTGCGATTTGTCACCTGCAGCTGGTCACCGGCCATGCGCCACTGAAGGGCATGGGCAGCCTCCTCCAGCGTGGTGTCGAGCGCGGCCGGTCGATAGAACAGCTTGATGCGGGTGCGGATGGCAACCTGCAGGACATTGCTGGCCTCGGAGCGCGGCGGTATCTCCTGCACATTTACCCAGAACAGCGATTCCCGGTCCTGCGGCAAACCGGTGCCCGAGTAGATCGCCCTGAGCACGGCCTGTTCGCCTGCGGACAACTGCATCAGCGGCGGCGTCAGCAGCATCGGCAGGTCTTTGCCTTCAGGCATGCCGTCCCCGTCATCAAGCCAGGTCTGCACCATGTAAGGCAGCGTGCTGCGGTTGCTCAGGGTGAGCGCAGCCGATGCCGCGTTGCCACTGTAGATCACGCGCGTGGTCTCAACGTGCACGGCGGCGGATGCGACCTGGCCGCCAATGCCGAAGACGATCAGCAGTGCCGTCAGCAAGTGCAGGGCAGGGCGTTGGAAGGGGAGGAAGTGTGCGGACATGGGAATGCTTGCTACCGGGAGGGACAGGGGACAACAGTGCTGCCGGACGGTGCCGGCAGCACTGGGTCTGCTTAGCGGTACTCGATCGAGAACGTCGAGTTGGCGTCCGCTGCGCCCGCGGTTACCTCTTTGGAGAAGGACTTGTAGCGCGCCTTCAGGTTGACCGTGGCAGTGCCGGTGGTACCGACGGTGACCACGGCCGGGTCCTTGATGTCCTGGTTGATCGGGAACAGGTTTTCGTTGTGGTCGAGGATTTCGATGCCGATGCCGTTCGCTGCGCTGACTGCCAGCAGTTCCGGGTGGCCGGTAGGAACAATGCCGTCAAAGCGCAGGGTGTAAGTGCCGGCGGCGCAATTCTGCAGGCCGATGCTGAAGCTCTTCGGCGCCGAGACATCACCCACGTTCTTGAACAGCGTGGTGGGGAACTTGCCGATGGTGACGGTCTGGTCGATGCTGGCGGTGGTGACGTCACAGGTGGACTGCACGATTTCGCCCTTGAAGGTGATCGAGCCCGACGCAGCCTGTGCGGAAGAGCACAGCAGTGCCGTCAACGCCAGGGCGGCGGCGCCCATCTTCAGAGCCGTGGGGGTGTTGCGCGTCATATGTAGTTCCTTTCAAAGTATTGATGCGAAGGCACGGTGGATCCGTTGCTCCGCGGGGTAGTCAGACGGAAGTGCGCAGGCAATGCCGGCGCAATCCTGTACTGAACAAGGTGATGCGCAAGGAAGGCACCCGGGGGCGGATGATGCAGAGGCCGTCTTGCATACACCCGCCTACGGAATAAGCCCGTCGGGGCAGGTGCGATGCAGTGCAGTGGCGGCGAAACGATGTCCTTGCGGTCGTAATCAGGCTGTAACCAAGCAGGTGCATAGTCTAGAAACGACAGTCGGCTTTGTTCAGCGGGATTGTTCGCCCTGCCTCACTGTGGTTTCACCCTTCTGCTCACTCCCTTCTCATCCATTGGGATGTAGGGAAACTACCCATGGCGCGTGGCCACGGCATACGCGAAAAGCGGATGGCACTCACGCCTTGTGGTCGCCGAATTCGCAGACAGAGCTTGGTGCTGCCCTGCGGTCAGTATGGCCGACGCTTTTTTCGGGCTGTAGGAAACTAGTCCGCTGGCATGGCGTCGCCATGCTGCTCTGCCACCAGTGCCAACCAGGCCTGCGCTGCGGCGGAGAGATAGCCGCCACGGCGCCAGGCCAAGGCCATCTTCCAATCAAGTTCCGGCTCATCCAGCGGCACCAGCACCACATCCGGTCGCAGCCTTGCCTGCGCGATCATCCGCGGCAGCATTGCCACGCCCAAGCCGGCCGCGACCAAGGCCACGATGAAGTCCGGTTGGGCACTACGGCTCACCTCACGCGGAGTGAAGCCGCGCGCCATGCAGGCCTGGATGATGCGGCGGTTGAGCATGAAGCCTTTTTCGAACAACACGAAGGGAACCTCAGCCAGATCCTGCAGTTGCAGGCTGGAGCGTGCTGCCAGCGCATGGTTGCCTGGCAACAGCGCGACCAGCGGCTCGGTGCGCACCGGTTGCCAATCCAGATCGTCGGCTACCGGCAGCAGGCTGGCGGCAAGCTCGATCTCGCCGGCGCGCAGGCTTTCCTCCAGTACCTCGCTGCCGCGTTCGAGCACGCGCAGTTCGATCTGCGGGTAGCGTTGACGGAAGCTGGCGAATACGGGGGCGAACAGCACATCGCTGCCCAACGAGGCCAGGCCCAGGTGAAGTTCGCCGCGCTGCAGGCCGCGCAACTCCTGCAGTTCGCGCAGCATGTCTTCGCGCTCACCCAGCACGGCCAAGGCGCGCCGGTAAACAATCTGGCCGGCCGGGGTCAGCCGCACGCCATGCCGCGAGCGTTCCAACAGTACTTCGCCCAGCTCGTCCTCCAGTTGCCGGACCGCCTTGCTGAGTGTGGGCTGGGTGGCAAAGGCCGCCTCGGCGGCAGCGGAGAAGCCGTCGTGGCGGACCACTTCGACCAACATGCGGAGCTGTCGGATATCCATTCTTAATTGGAATCCATGGGATGAATTGAATTCATTTTAATTATGGATGGCGGCGGCGTACATAGGAGGCATGGAAACGTTTCTGCTCTCGTTGCGCCGCGGTCGCCTGGGTTTGAAGCGCCGCTTGCGCCGCAGCACCTGGCTGCAGATTGGCCTGCTGGTTGGCATCTGGCTGTTGGCTGAGGGGCTGATGCGAACGTTGGGGGTTCCGGTGCCTGGCGGCATTGTCGGGCTGGTGGTGCTGCTGCTGGCGTTTGCGCTGCGCTGGCTGTCGCCGCGCTCGTTTGCGCAGGGCGCGCAATGGCTGGTTGCCGAAATGCTGCTGTTTTTCGTGCCGGCGGCAATGATCCTGCTCGACAACCGGCAGATGTTCGGTTGGCTGGGGCTGAAGTTGTTGCTGGTGGTGGTCGGTGGCACCGTGCTGGTGATGGCGGCCACCGCATTGACCGTGGAATGGTTGTTCCGTCGGAGTCAACGTAGTGAACGTTGAAGCGCTCATCACCCATCCGGCGCAGCTGCTGTGGCCGCTGTTCTGGGCCGTGGTCACGGTGGGCGCCTATGTGCTGGCCAAGGGGCTGTACCGCCGCGTCCAGCAGGGCTGGGCCTCGCCCTTGATCACCGCACCCTTGGTGTTGCTGGCGCTGGCACTGCTGCTGCATGCGAACTATCACGACTACCTGCGCGGCACGCATTGGCTGATGGCCATGCTGGGGCCGGCCACGGTTGCCTTCGCTGTGCCGATCTACGAGCAGCGGGCGTTGATCGCGCGGCATTGGAAGGTGCTCGGCGCCGGCGTGCTGGTGGGCAGTGTTACGGCGATCAGCGCGGCCTGGTTGATGGCCAGCGCGCTGCACCTGTCGCCCGAGTTGCGCCTGAGTCTGGCGCCGCGTTCGGTGACAACACCGTTTGCGATGGACGTGTCCGGACGCATTGGCGGCATCCCCGAATTGACCGCTGTGTTCGTGATCATCACCGGCATCTGCGGCTCCTTGTGCGGCCAGCTTCTGCTGAAGCTGTTGCCAGTGCGCAGTGCGATGGCGCGCGGTGCACTGTTCGGCATGGGTGCGCACGGCATGGGCGTGGCCAAGGCACGCGAGTTGGGCGAAAGCGAAGGGGCAATCGCCGGCCTGGTGATGGTGATGGCGGGCTTGGTGAATGTTGCCGCAGCGCCGTTGTTGGTGGCGCTGCTGTAACTGCTGGCTTACTCGCCGGGCTTGGCGGCGGCGATCGGGGCGTGGGTGGCCGCACGGCGGGACAGCACGGCTTCGCGATGGGCGATATAGGCGTTGGAACCCAGGATGATCAGCGCGCCAATCACCGTCCAGCGATCCAGTGTCTCGCCGAACAGCAGCCAGCCCATGACCACCACCAACGGCAACTGGGTGAAGCTGATCGGCGTGAGCGCGGACACTTCGCCCAGCTTCAGCGCCCGCGTCCAGAACAGCTGGCCGATGGTGCCCAGGACGCCCGTGGCAGCCAGCCACAACCAGGCGATTCCGGTCGGCCAGACCCAGACGAACAGCGCCGGTATCAGGGACAGTGGTACCCAGAACACATAGGTATAGAACACCACGGTATCGGGCCCGTCGATGCGGGTCAGCTGTTTGATCTGGATTGCGACCAGTGCACTGAGCACCGCCGCCAGCACCGCAACCAGACTGCCGAGTTCGAAGCCATGCGCGCCCGGGCGCACGATCACCAGCACGCCGATGAAACCGACGATCACGGCTGCCCAGCGACGGAAGCGGACCTTCTCGCCCAGCCACAGCACCGCGGCGATGGTGACGAACAGTGGCGTGGAATACGACAGCGAAATGGCCTGCGACAGCGGCAGGTGACCGATGGCCCAGAACGCGCACAGCATCGAGGCCAGGCCGATTGCGCTGCGCAGGAAATAGCGCGGCAGTTGCTGGGTTCGCAACGGCGCGTGGCCGGGGCGGATCAGCATGGGCAACAGCGCCAGCAGGCCGAAGCTGTTGCGGAAGAACGCAACCTCTTGTGTAGGCACGTAGCGGGTGGCCAGGCGGATTGCCACGGCCATCAGACCGAAGGCCATGGCGCTGCCGAACATCAGCAGGGCGGCGCGCATGGCGATGGAGCGGGGTGCGGCCAAGGCAGTGTTCACCAGCGGGCGCCGACCAACCTGGGTTCGGGTTCGATCGGTACGCCGAACTTCTCCAGCACGGCGGCTGACACGCGCCGCGCAAACGCCAGCAGTTCGCCACCGCTGGCGTTGCCATGGTTGACCAGCACCAGCGCGTGATTGGGGGACACGCCGGCATCACCGTCGCGCTGGCCCTTGAAGCCGGCCTTTTCAATCATCCATGCCGCCGAAACCTTGCGGTTGCTGTCGCCATTGCCGGGGAAAACCGGCAGCTCGGGATAGTGCTGCAGCAGCACGTCGACCTGTTCGAGCGGCAGGATTGGATTCTTGAAGAAGCTGCCGGCATTGCCCAGCACATCCGGGTCGGGCAGTTTGCGCCGCCGGATGGCGATGACCGCGTTGGCGACATCGGCCGAGACCGGGAATTCAATCCCCATGGCCTGCAGTTCCTCGCGGATGCCGGCGTAGTCCAGCTGCAGCTCGTGCAGCAGCGGCAGGCGGAACTCCACGGCTGTGATCAGGTAACGATCGGCCTCGTGCTTGAACACGCTGTCGCGGTAGGCGAACTGGCAGGCGTCCTGATCCAGGCGTACCCAGCACTGCTCCTGACGGTCCCAGGCTTCGACGGTCTGGATGAACTCGCCAACCTGGACGCCATAGGCACCGATGTTCTGGATCGGCGCGGCGCCGACCGTGCCGGGGATCAGGGCGAGGTTTTCCAGCCCGGACAGGCCTTCGTTCAACGACCACATCACCAGTTCGTGCCAGATCACCGCCGCGCCCGCGCGGACAATGGTGTGATCGGCGCGGTGTTCAAGTGCAGTGATTTCGCGGTTTTCGAATACCAGCACCACGTCTTCGGGGTCGGCGGCCAGCAACACGTTGCTGCCGCTGCCCAGCACCAGCAGGCCGGCGTCGGCTACCGCCGCCAGCGCTTCAGGCAGCGCAGCGGGGTCGGCGACACGCAGCATGCGCGGTGCGTGCGCGTCGACATGGAAGGTGTTGAGGTGGCGCAGCGATGCGTTTTCGGTCAGCGACCAGGCAGGGGTGGCAATCGTCATAGCGGTGCGACGGCGCCTCCGGACGGGGACTCGCGGCGGCGACGGATGGCATCGACGCAGTCGCCGATCAAGCCCGGGCCCTTGAAGATCAGCCCGCTATAGCACTGCACCAGGGCGGCGCCCGCCGCCATCTTTGCAACCGCATCGGCACCGGAGCTGATGCCGCCCACGCCGATCAGCGGCACCGACTCGGGCAGGCGCGCACGCAGGCGGCGCAGCACCAGGGTGGACTGGCCGAGCAAGGGCGCACCGGACAAGCCGCCGATTTCCTTGGCCAGCGGATCGGCCTCCACCGTGGGCCGGCCGATGGTGGTATTGGTGGCGATGACGCCGTCCACACCCAGTTCGCCGAGCACGCGCGCTGCGGCATCGATATCGCGGTCGCTCAGGTCCGGCGCCACCTTGACCAGCATCGGCACGCGGCGGCCATGCTTGGCGGCCAGCTGCTCCTGCGCTTCGCGCAGGCCGGCAACCAGGCGCCGCAATGCCTGCTCTTCCTGCAGCTCACGCAGGCCAGCGGTATTGGGCGAAGAGATGTTGACGGTGATGTAGTCCGCCAGGGGGTAGACCTTTTGCATGCAGATCAGGTAATCGGACAGCGCGTCTTCATTGGGCGTGTCCTTGTTCTTGCCGATATTGATGCCTAGCGGGCCGGGGCGATGCTTGACCGCCTCCACGTTCTTCACCAGCGCATCGACGCCGAGGTTGTTGAACCCCATGCGGTTGATGATGGCGTTGTGGCGCGGCAGGCGGAACAGGCGCGGTTTGGGGCTGCCTGCCTGCGGGCGCGGTGTGATGGTGCCGATTTCGACATAGCCAAAGCCCAGCGCAAACAGGGCTTCAATGTGCTCGCCGTTCTTGTCCAGGCCTGCGGCCAAGCCAACCGGGTTGGGGAAATCCAGGCCAAACACGGTGGTGTGGAGCGGCTTGATGCGGCCGGCAATCAGCGGCGTGGTGCCGGTGCGCCAGGCCAGATCCAGCGCGGACAGGCCCAGGCCGTGCGCGCGCTCGGCATCAAGGGTGAACAGGAAGGGACGGGCAATGGAATACATAAGCTCAGTTCAGCGTGCCGACAAAGGCGCGGGTTTGGTACTCGAAGGCGACCTTGCCATCGGCCGCGTGCGCGTCGAACAGACGCTGCAGGGCCTCCAGCATAGGCGCATGGCGGGGATGACCGGCTTGCGGGGCGTAGGAGGAAGACAGCAGACGACCACGCAATCCGTCGTAGTCCAGATGCTGCACATTGGGCAGATGCACCAGACCGCGCAGGCCGTCGCCGAACCATTCGCGCATGGTCTGATCGTCCTGGTAGCGCTCGGCAACTTCGGTGTAATCGGTGCCGTAATCCAGCAGCAGCTGCTCATAGCCGGCCAGGAAGGGTGAGGCGTCGAGCAGGCGCGAGTTCCAGTACACCAGCGCCAATCCGCCCGGACGCAGAATGCGCGCCCATTCGCGGCGCACGGCAGCGGTGTCGAACCAATGGAAAGCCTGCGCGGCGGAGACCAGGTCGGTGCTTTGGTCGGCCAGCGTGGTGGCCTCGGCGGTGCCGGCAACCAACTGCAGTTGCGGATAATCCGATTGCAGCCTTTGCTGCGCCGCTGTGCGCATCGCGGCATTGGGTTCCACCGCGGTCACCGGATGACCGGCGGCGAGAAACAGCTCGGTGGAAATGCCGGTGCCGGCGCCGATATCGGCGACCAGCGCAGAGCGGGGCAGGCCGATCTCCTCATGCAGCCAGCGCAGCAGTGTGGACGGATAGCCCGGGCGGTAGCGGACATAGTCCGCTACCCGGCTGCTGAAACGTTCGGTTGAATCGGATTGCCCCATGCCGGCCTCAGGAGTTCAGTGCCGCGATGCCAGCCAAGCCACCGAAGAACACGATGATGGCAATGAAGAAGATGATGCCGATCAACCACAGCGCGGTAGCGAGCCAGCCTAGGACCAGCCCGGCCACGGCCAGGCCGTCACCTTCCATCTGGCCGTTGCTGCGGCGGATTTCGCCGCGTGCCATATGGCCGAAGATGATCGCGCAGATGCTGCCGATGGCCGGCAACAGGGTCCAGCCGAGGATGCCGGCGACCAGGCTGATCACGGCGTAGCTGCTGGTCTGGCGAGGTGCAGGAATGCTCATCGGAAGCTCCGTTTCTGCTGTAGAAAGCCCCTCTCCCGCAAGCGGGAGAGGGGTTGGGGTGAGGGCAGCTTTTCAGCTGAGAACTCTCCCGGTTCAACGCCCTAGCCAAGGCCAGGGCAGACAACATCAAAGATCGAACTTGATGCCCTGGGCCAGCGGCAGCGAGTCGGAGTAATTGATGGTGTTGGTCTGGCGACGCATATAGACCTTCCACGCGTCCGAACCGGACTCGCGGCCACCGCCGGTGTCCTTTTCGCCACCGAAAGCGCCACCAATCTCGGCACCGGACGTACCGATGTTGATGTTGGCGATGCCGCAGTCGCTGCCGGCTGCCGACAGGAACTTCTCGGCGGTCTTCAGGTTCTGGGTGAAGATCGACGAGGACAGGCCCTGCGGCACGCCGTTCTGCATGTCGATGGCTTCGTCCAGATTGCTGTACTTCATCACGTACAGGATCGGCGCGAAGGTCTCGTGCTGGACGATTTCATCGCTGTTCTTCAGCCCGGTGACAATGGCCGGCAGCACGAAGTTGCCGGCGCGGTCGATGGCGGTGCCGCCAGTCTCGACGGTACCGCCGGCAGCCTTGGCCTTGGCGATGGAAGCCAGGAACTGCTGCACGGCTTCCGGGCTGTTCAACGGGCCCATCAGGTTGGCCGCATCGGTCGGATCACCGATCTTGCCTTCCACCTGCTTGTAGGCCTTGATCAGCGTGGCCAGCACGTTGTCGTAGATGGATTCGTGCACGATCAGGCGGCGGGTGGTGGTGCAGCGCTGGCCGGCAGTGCCGACGGCGCCGAACACGATGCCCGGCACGGCCAGCTTCTGGTCGGCGGTCTCGTCCATGATGATGGCGTTGTTGCCACCCAGTTCCAGCAGGCAGCGGCCCAGACGCTGGGCGACCTTCTGGTTGACGGCGCGGCCGACCTGGGTGGAGCCGGTGAAGGAGATCAGCGGCACGCGGCGGTCGTCGACCATCTTCTCGGACAGGGCGGTGCCGGCGTCGTTGATCAGGAAGAACAGGTTCGGGAAGCCGGCACCTTCGAGCGCGTCATTGCAGATCTTCATCGTCGCAATGGCGGTCAGCGGGGTCTTGTTGGACGGCTTCCAGATGCAGATATCGCCGCAGATGGCAGCCAGGAACGCATTCCAGCTCCACACCGCAACCGGGAAGTTGAAGGCCGAGATGATGCCGACCAGGCCCAGCGGGTGGTACTGCTCGTACATGCGGTGGCCGGGGCGCTCCGAATGCATGGTGTAGCCGTACAGCATGCGGCTCTGGCCCAGCGCGAAGTCGGCGATGTCGATCATCTCCTGTACTTCGCCGTCGCCTTCCGGCTTGGACTTGCCCATTTCCAGCGCGACCAGCGAGCCCAGCGCGTCCTTGTGCTTGCGCAGTGCTTCACCGCACAGGCGTACGGCTTCGCCACGGCGCGGGGCCGGGGTGGTGCGCCATACCTTGTAGGCTTCCTGCGCACGGGCGATGACGGTTTCGTAATCAGCCTCAGTGGTGGCCTGGACCTCGGCGATTACTTCGCCGGTGGTCGGGTTCTGCGGCTTGAGGACGCCCGCGCCGGTGGCGGCGGACCATTCCCCGTTGCCCATGTAGGTGCCAGCGTTGGTGGCATCCAGAGCCAAGGCCTTGAGCAGCTCGGAAGACATTCAAACTCCTGTTTCTTAACGTGATTTTGGCGCCGTCGGAGACTGCGGGTGGGGCGACGGAGTGAGTGCCACATAGTATCAGAGTGAACCGATTGGCCCCGGGCGCGCTGGTCTGGGGTTTGCCGCAGGCCGCCACGGGCTGCGACGGGGGCCGGCAGGGCTGATTTCGGGACGCCGGGAGCTGTCACTGACGGCCGTTTTCAGCCATATTCGCCACCCTTGGTTGGGGCTTCCCCGGTTTGAACAGGAAAGACAGATGAACGTGAAGATTTCGGATGGGGTAGTGGTTGGCAACAACCTGCCTTTCGTGCTGTTTGGCGGCCTGAATGTGCTGGAGGACCTGGATTCCACGCTGTATGCCGCAGAGCGCTATGTGGAGGTCACCCGCAAGCTGGGTATTCCGTACGTGTTCAAGGCCTCGTTCGACAAGGCCAACCGCTCCTCGATCACCTCCTTCCGCGGCGTCGGCCTGGAAGAAGGCCTACGCATCTTCGAGCAGGTGAAGCAGCGTTTCGGCGTGCCGGTGATCACCGACGTGCATGAAGTTGCCCAGGCCGCACCGGTGGCCGAGGTGGTGGACGTACTGCAGATTCCAGCCTTCCTGGCCCGCCAGACCGATCTGGTGACCGCCATCGCCCGTACCGGCCGTGCGGTCAACATCAAGAAGCCGCAGTTCCTCAGCCCGACCCAGATCAAGCACATCGTCAGCAAGATCCGCGAAGCCGGCAATGAGCAGATCATCCTGTGTGAGCGTGGCGCCCAGTTCGGCTACGACAACCTGGTGGTGGACATGCTCGGCTTCCGCGAGATGATCGAGGCGACCGGCGGCTTGCCGGCCATCTTCGACGTCACCCACAGCCTGCAGCGCCGCGACGCCGGCAGCGAAGCCTCTGGCGGACGTCGCCGCCAAGTGGTGGAACTTGCCCGTGCCGGCATGGCGGTCGGCATCGCCGGCTTGTTCCTGGAAGCCCACCCGGACCCGGACAACGCGCGCTGTGATGGCCCAAGTGCGCTGCCGTTGGATGTGCTGGAGCCGTTCCTGGCGCAGATCAAGGCGCTGGATGAGTTGGTGAAGGGCTTCCCGGTGTTGGATATCGCCTGATCGGCGGCAGTGCCGACCGCCGGTTCTGTCAGAGCGGGTGGTCGGCAGTTTGACCTGTTGCGAGTTTGCGTTCGCGCGATAGGCCGATAGCCACGAGTTTGGTAAATAAGGTTCGTGAAGGTGCAAGCACGGCGCCACTGACAGTTTTCGGCAGCGCTTGCGGGGTGCAGTTGCCCCCTGAGGCAAGAGGGAACAACGGAAATTTCCGGGCGCGCAGTCGTAGATTCCCTGCCAGCAACAACGAGTTATTGCTGCGTCGGGAACCAACTCGGTGGCGCACGGTGCCAGCGCCACGCGCTTTCGATGATGGGAGCCAGTTCAGTCCATTGTGGCTGCCAGCCAAGCAGTTCGCGCGCTTTCTGGCTTGAGGCAACCAGACTCGGCGGGTCGCCTGCACGCCGCGGTGCAATCTCGTAAGGAATGGCCTTGCCAACCACCGACGCTGCGGCACTGATCACCTCGCGTACGGAAAAACCTTGGCCATTACCCAGGTTGAACGCGTGCGCGCCCTCATGTTTGTCCATGAAATCCAATGCCAGCGCATGCGCCTGGGCGAGGTCCTGCACATGCACGTAGTCGCGGATGCAGGTGCCGTCGTGGGTAGCGTAGTCATCACCAAAGATCTTTAGCGCCGGGCCATCGGTCAGTGCAGCGCGTAATACGTTGGGAATGAGGTGAGTTTCGCACGCGTGCGCCTCGCCGATGCCGTGTTCGGGCAGGGCACCCGCCGCATTGAAGTAGCGCAGCGCCACCGAGCGCAGCCCATAGGCATGTGCAGCATCGGCGAAGACGCGTTCTGCCATCAATTTGCTGGCGCCATAGGGGTTGATGGGGAACGTGGGGTGCTCCTCATCAATGACCTCGCGGATAGGGTTGCCGAAAACTGCCGCCGTTGAAGAAAAGACCAGGCGTTGGACGCGATGGCGGCGCATGGCTTCTAGCAGATTAAGTGTACCGGTCACGTTGGCGGCGTAGTAGCGGTAGGGTTTGGTGATGGATTCACCTACCAACGAGCGCGCACAAAAGTGCATGACAGCGTCGAAACGCTGCTGCAGGAAGGCCCGCTCCAGTGATGCCGGGTCGAGCAGGTCGGCTTGGATAAGCTCGCCCCAACGGACTGCATCCTGATGGCCGGTTGAAAGGTTGTCCAGTACGGTGACGACGTGGCCATGTGCGGCTAACCATTGCGCCATATGGCTGCCGATGTAGCCAGCACCGCCACAGATGAGTATTTTTTTTACGTCCATGTGGGTAGCTCAACGTTCGTCGAGAATGTGGCCTTCCTGGTTGTTGCAGGTGGTGCGCTGGAACTGCAGCCAACGTCGTTCCACCAAGCTGCCAAACGCGAGCCGGAATCGCGCCGCGGAAAATGACTCCGCGTGCACGCGACATGCGTCTGCTGTGATCGGTACGGGCAAGGATTCGAAGCGTTCAACCGCCGCGATGATCGAATCGGCACTTTGCTCGCCAAACAGAATTCCGGTCCGCGCGCTGTCAGGCGCTGCGCGGACCGTCTCCAGAGAGCCGCCCTTGCCGTAGGCGATCACTGGCGTTCCACAGGCTTGGGCCTCAACGGGGATGATCCCGAAATCCTCCTCTGCAGCGAATATGAAGGCCTTGGCACGTTGCATATGGCTCTGCAAGGACTCGGAGGATTGGTAGCCCAGAATGGTGACATTGGATGTCGCCATCGATTGCAGTCGGGTGAGCTCCGGCCCGTCACCAATTACCACCAGCCTGCGCTTCGGCATCTTCGAAAAAGCCTCCACGATCAGGTCCATGCGTTTGTATGGGACCAGACGTGACGCGGCCAGGTAGTAGTCCTCCTTATTACGCTGCAGCGTGAAAGCATCCACATCAACTGGCGGATGGATTACCTCCGCGTCGCGACGGTAGACTTTCTGGATGCGACGGCTGATGAAACGGGAGTTGGCGACAAAAAAATCAACGCCAGCAGATGTCCGATAGTCCCAGATCCTTATCTTGTGCAGCAGCCATCTTGCCAGCCAGGACTTCAGTCCATGCTGCAGGTTTGATTCGCGCAGATACTGATGCTGCAGATCCCAGGCATAGCGGATCGGAGAGTGGACGTAGCTTATATGCAACTGATCAGGGCCAGTAAGTACACCTTTTGCGACAGCATGCGAGCTGGAAATTACGATGTCATAGGCGGAAAGATCGAGCTGCTCGATTGCTAAGGGCATCAGTGGCAACAAACTTCTATAGTGCTTTCTGGCGCCGGGCAATTTTTGTATGAATGAGGTCCTTGTGCGCGGGGCACCCAGTAGTGCTCTATCGGCATCGGACAAGAAATCAACTACAGAAAATATGTCTGCGGTCGGGTAAATTTTAATCAACTCAGACAGCACCCGCTCCGAACCGGCATAGGTGACGAGCCATTCGTGGACTATGCAGATTTTCATGGGATGGCCGTCACTGATTCGAACAGCGCCAGAAGACTGGATGCGGCACTCGCTGGGGTATATTCGGCGGCTGAGCTGGCGGCGCCGTGCTCCTGCTGATCTATCAGTTCAGGTTGCTCCTGCAGCAGGCGGATGATCGTTACCAGCGAGCCGTTCCCTGGCGTGTAGACGTAGCCATTTGTGCCCGATCGGATGATTTCCTTCTGGCCACCATGGCTGGATACGACAACGCATTTTCCATACGCCAAGGCTTCATAGGTGATCCTGGAGAGTGGCTCGTTCCAGAGCGATGGGATGACAACTACGTCAACCCGTCGAAAGAACTCAGCGCGATCAACCCGGCCGACGAAAGTTACGTCGTCGCCAGCAAACCTTTCCCGGAGGGAGATTGCATGTTCGCCGGAGACGGTTCCTGCAATCAGGATGCGTATGCCACCTGCGGCGAGCAAAGGTGACACTTCCTGTAGGAAGAGCTCGAATCCCTTTGAGGGTTGAATCTGGCCCATCACCCCGATGCTTAGCCATGGATTGGTGTGACGGGGTGATGGATGTGATTTTCCTTGATCTTCGGGCTGGCCAGCACCTGCATAGATGACCCGCGAGGTGGCGTCAGTGAAAGTTCTCGATGCCTTGAAAGTGTCAAGCAGTGCGGTGCTGTTGGCCGCTATTCCGCTGGCACAGCCGGCAATCGACCTGCGTAGGGAACAGCCAAGCCTGCACTTGACACAAGTGCCAGTGCAGTTTTTCCCCCGTTGAAAGCGCGATTGACGCAGGCAAATCCAAGCGTAGTCGCGTAGTCCGGCCACCACAGGAATGCCCAAGACCTTGGCAAGCAAAACGGACGCTCGGCCGATGCCGGGGAGGTTGTTGACGTAGACGACATCATATTTTTCACGGTACAGCAGGCGGAAGGTATGTAACGCCGCTCCGACCTGGAGGAAGCCGCCGAATTGCCAGCCAATTCGCATGAGAGAGCTGCGCCGTGCATGCAATGGCGATCCGCTTGAGAACAGCGTCCTTAGATAGTGGGTGCTCACGCCGTTGACTCGGGTGGGGTTGCCGCTGAGTTCATGCGCAACGGTCAGTACATCGACCTTCTGACCCAATTTGATCAGTGCCTCACATTGGAGACGGAGCGATTCTTCGGCTCCTCCTACTTCGTAGGGATAATAGAAATTGTTGACTACAAGAATCTTCATCTTGGAAAGCGGAATCTAAGGGTCAGGGAAATCACGATGATCAGGGTAGTCAGCACGAAAACCCTGGCCGTGGTGGAGGGAGAAAGAATGTCCGGTGACAGCAGCAGCAGGAATGGTGCGCCTGCGGCCCACGCGACGCTGTGGCCGGATCTTGTCATTACGTAGGCAAAGAAGAGGCCTGAAATAACGCCAAAAATTGGGATTAGTATCGCGCCCCCGGTGAAGTAGGCCAGCCCGTGAGGGCCGATGGGCAGTCCCCAATTAACGCGGTCCGTATTGGCCAGTAACACCCCAATTGTGGCTGCTTCATCAGTAACCGGTTTTTCTTTCCAGACAGCCCTAGGTACCGGTGCGAGCACAGCAGAAGCAACTATCTCGTTACCGGAGAACGGCACGACATCGCGACGGAGCAGTGAGAGCAGGCTTGGAAAGTTGTCGGCCGCGCCGGTGTCCATCACTAACCTCGATAGCACACCCGCAGAAGCGTGATACTGCGCCGAAAGCTGCGCGGACCGATAGCTTCCCAGCGCACTTACGAACGCCAATGCCAAGGCGGCCATCAGCAGGACTCTGCCGACCGGGATGCGCTTTGAACCCGATATCCACAACATGCATATCGGAATAATTGTCGAGAACAAGGCATAACTGCGGCCTCCGAGAAGTGCAAGTTCGCAGAAAATTATTGTTGCCAGAAACCAGCTGAGTTTCTTTCTCCCACACAGGAACAACAGCGCGGCGCCAATAGCGCCGGCGCCGACGACGACCCGCAGAAATCCGATCCCAAAGTAAACCTCGTGACGGTTGCTCATGCTGGCGAGCATCTTCGCTGCTCCGCCGACCTCTATGGTTATCACGATGAAACCTATCTGGGACAGAGCGACCAGACCGGTAGATACGATTCCGATCCACGTTCTATTTTCATTCGCGACTTGGCTGATCTGCATTCTTAGGTAACGACCTGAGAATGCAGACGCCGTCGCTATGAAGGACGCGGTCCACAGCAACAGCATCAGCAACGCCTGGCCGCGAAGCTGCGCGGCGTCGGAGCCAATTTCCGGCGCATATCGCAAAGGACGCCCGTCGAAGATAGCCAGTGCGATATCCGCAGCGTAGAGCGCCTTCAGCGAAAGAATGATAGCCAGCCAATCGCGAGGGATATCTGATCGGACACAGGCCAATAAGATCGCGAAAAGGAGCGTCGCGCAGAGTGCCGCTGATACTGGTAGCACCAATGGGAACGATGCGGCAAGCGTGCCGACGCCAATGATGGTCGAGCACAAGGCAAGGTTGTATCGGTATCGAAAGTTGCACATCATCGTGCCATCAGCCTGGCAAGCTGCACGCCAATGCTTGTGGAGAATGCGAACAGGAGGTAGGCGAGGTCGGCTGATACTCCGAAGCTCAGTAGTCCGGAAAGAATAAGGAATGCTACGGTTCCAACGCTGTATACATACGCTGATTTTTGATTGATGTGCAGCCGGTAGGCCCACCATTGGCTGCACGCCAGTACAATGGACGCGCAGAGTATCTTTGGCAGGGCACCTTCCAGGCCAAGCCCGGCCGCTCCAGCTACCGCCATCACTCCAAAGCTGGGTCTGTCCAGCTTCCTTGACCACGGCTCAAGTTGCCCTGGATGCTTGATCCTCGGTAAAACCAAGGTAGTCAAAATTGCGCCAGCTGCAGACTGTATCGCGGCCGCCGCAAGCAGTGAATTGTGAATGAGCCCAAACGCTGCGCTAGGCGCAGCGAAGGAACGCACAAGATTCTGATCATTGCGGTAGATCGAAGAGGATGCGATGCCCAACAGCAGTGAGCGCGTCTCTGCTTTGCTCAGCGAGCGAGAAGTGGAACTGCTCCGTCTTATCGCGTTTGCGGCTGAGCGCAGTGTATGAAAGAGGTGGATGCAGCCACCGCAGATGATGATGGTATCGATACCCGGTTTATGGAAAAGGCGAGCAACTGCAACGGATACGGCAAAAATGAATACATTCCTGAGGCACATATTCTGGAAGTAACTGCTACTGTTATCGCGTGTGAGCAGATGCGCGTTCTCAAGGGAGAATCCTGCGCCCACCATCAAGCCCACGATAAAAATAACGGGAACCCCGAGGGTCGAAGAGTTGGCGGGCACGAGCGCGAGCAAGCACGCGATAGTGCCAGCTCCGGTCAGCAGAACACCGGAGACTACTGGGATCTCGTACGTCACTCCTTTTGCCAATGTCGCCTGGAATGCGGCGCTCTGGCCCACTTGGATCGCGGTCAGGAAAAAGCTCATGCCAAGGTAGAAGTCAGTACCAGCGTGCGGAATCAGCCAAGCACCCACGTGAGTGGACTGAAGGAACAAGGGCAATGCGACAGCAGCGCCGTACCAGAGGAGCTTAGCTATTGCTTTCATCGGGCCTGAGAATCGTACCGGGGGGAACTCTAGTGTTCGCAGGAATATGTACGTCGCCAATGACAGTGACGTTTGGGTAAAGGGTGGTTCGGTCGCCGATCGTTGGGTAGTTGTTTTTCAGTCTGCCAAGCGTAGTGCCGTGATACAGCGTGATGTTTGCGCCCATTCGAGTACCTTCGCCAATGACAATGCAGAGTGGATGTGGCAGATAGAGTCCGGGGCCGATTACGGCACCTTTGCCAACATCTATTCCAAAGAAAGAAAGCAGTGCATTGCGGGCGAATGAGTGCAGAAACACGTTTTCGAGCAGCGTAATCCTGATCAGGAATACTGCCCTTATCGAGGGGTTTGCCGCCACGCGAAGAAAAGTTCCGAAGCCCCTGCGCTCGGAGTAGATCCGTTCGACATCGGTTCTCACAATTGAAATTAGTTCTTTGGTGCTGGAAATCAAAGTGAATGCTCGATGTGGGTTGGCGACTGTGGTCCCATCCACTGTCAGGACGTCAGCGAGGGTGCTCCTATAGGCGACTTAGTCCGTTCCGAAAAGGTCACGGGTAAACACTTTGTGAGAGACGGCGGCAAGATCGTTAGTCATCCGGTTGGTGATTATCATGTCTGCCTCATTCGTAAAGGCATCGATGTCGTTCACCACGCGTGAATTGAAGAACGATTCGCAGGCAAGGCCTGGCTCGTAGATAACGACCTCTATGCCTTTTGCCTTCAGGCGTTTCATGACCCCTTGAATGCTTGACGCCCGAAAATTGTCTGAGCCAGCCTTCATGATCAAACGATGGATTCCGACGGTGCTCGGCTTATTGGCGGCGATGCTGTCGGCGATGAAGTCCTTACGCGTTGTATTGGAGTCCACGATCGCGCGGATCAGGTTCTGTGGAACATCGCGATAGTTGGCGAGTAGCTGCTTGGTGTCCTTCGGGAGGCAGTAACCGCCATAGCCAAACGATGGGTTGCTGTAATGCATGCCGATGCGTGGGTCGAGCCCGACACCATCGATGATCTGACGCGTATCCAGGTTGTGACTCGCAGCATAGGTGTCCAGTTCATTGAAGAACGCCACCCGCATTGCCAGATAGGTATTGGCAAACAGCTTGATAGCCTCGGCTTCTGTCGAGTTGGTATGAATCACTGGTGCAGTATCGGAAGCGGCGCCCTGCTGGAGTAGCGCGGCAAAAAGGTACGCTTGCTCGGATGTGTCGCCTATGATAATTCGGCTGGGATGAAGATTGTCGTGCAGCGCTTTCCCTTCGCGTAGGAACTCCGGCGAGAAAAACAGGGCTCCAGGTGTCGATTGGCGAAGTCGTTCAGTGTAGCCAACCGGGACCGTGGACTTGATCACGATCGTTGCCTTTGGATTTATTTCCTTAACGTCGGCGACTACCGCTTCCACCGTGCTCGTATCGAAATAATTGCTGTCCGGATCGTAGTCGGTTGGAGTTGCGATGATTACAAAGGACGCATCGGAATAGGCCTTTGATTTGTCCAGAGTGGCTCGTAAGTTGAGATTGCCCAGCTCAAGGCGGTGCTGGATGTCGGCATCCTCAATTGGAGAGCAGCCGCGGTTGATTGCGTCGACTCGCGCAGGGTCGATATCCAGCGCGGTTACGTGATGATGTTGTGCGAGTAGGACGGCGTTGGAAAGGCCAACGTAGCCTGTTCCTGCAACGGCAATTTTCAGTGGCGTGCGTATGTATTCGTGAATGGTTGTAGCTGGCTTCATGGGTGCGACTCAGTACGCGTTCTTATGTAAAAAGCCCTTGAAAAGGGTCGCAACAATGATTCGAAGGTCAAACCCCAACGACCAGTTCTCGATATAGAAAAGGTCGCACTCGATGCGCTTGTGCAGGTCGGTGGAGCCGCGCCAGCCGTTGACCTGGGCCCAGCCGGTGATGCCCGCTTTCACCATGTGCTTCTTCATGTACGCGGGAATTTCGTGCTTGAACTGGTGCACGAATACCGGCCGCTCCGGTCGCGGGCCCACAATCGACATGTCGCCGCGCAATACATTCAGGAACTGCGGCAGCTCGTCCAGGCTGGTCTTGCGCAGGAAGGCGCCAACCTTGGTCGCGCGATTCTCGCCGGCCTTGGCCCAGACTGCTCCGGTACCGGTTTCAGCATCCACCGGCATCGAGCGGAACTTGAGCATCTGGAAAGTGCTGTTGTTCCAGCTCATGCGCTCCTGGCGGTAGAACACCGGGCCGGGGGAGCTCAGCTTCACGGCGATTGCGATTGCCAGCATCAGCGGCGAAATCATCAGCAGGATCACGGCCGCCAGGAGGCGGTCTTCCAGCGCCTTGAACAGGCGTGCGCGCCCCTGCAGCGGCGTCTGCTGCAGGTTGATGACGGGCAGGCCCGCCAGCTGCTCTATCGAATGATTGAGCAGGTGAATGCCGAACATGTCGGGAACGAACTTGATGTCGGCCGTTGCATGCTGCAGTTGATTCAAGGCCAGCGCTATCTGCGCCTCGTCGCGCATCGGCAGCGCGATCCAGACCTGATCGATGGCATTGCTTTCAACGTAGCTTCCCAGGTCGTCCAGCGTGCCCAGTAGCTCGGTTGGGCCGTCGATGACGCAACGGTCGGCGCGAGTCGAAAACCAGCCGCGGATGGTGATGCCTGCCCAGCTGTTTTCACGCAGTGTGTCGATGATTTTCTGCGCATCAGGGGTGGCGCCGACCAGTACGGCGGTGCGCAGGTCGTTGCCGCGCGCGCGCGCCCACGCCGCAGCGGAACGTACCAGCAGACGTGACAGCAACACGGCGCACGCGCTCAGCCAGAACCACTTCTGTACCCAAAGCATTGCCTGGCTGTCAGCGACCTGGATCGCGATGACGTATGCGAACAAGGCGCCAAAAATCAGCAGCCATTTCAGCAGCAGTTGTGCCAGTTCTGCGAGCAGGCTGCGGCCGCGCCAGCTGGAGTAGAGCGACGAGGTGCCAAGTACGAGCAGGCTCAGCAACATCGTGATGGCGATCAGACGCCAGTAGTTGACCGACAGCAGCAGATCGCCAAATTGCAGCCGGTAAGCCGCCAGTGCGGTGCAGATCAGGAGCAGTGGGTCGCTGATTCTGAGAATGATCCCAAATGTTGTTGTCAGGCGCCCGGAAGGGGCTCTCCATTGCTCAAGATGGGATTGGGAGGAGGCGGTCCACATGGAAATCTTCTTTCTTCCTTGAATTCAACAACGGGCAGAAGTTGCAAGAAATCCAATCAAGGCCTTGATAACGCGAGGAATTTCAATCTTCGCGGGAATGCATGGTTTCACTTGCTCTCTTATTGTATCAGTTTGTTTCAGAGGGTACACTTGCGCGCTTCCCGATCCCGGCGTGCCTGTGTCCACTGCGCTTGTTTCAACACCGGCGCGTTTCAGCGGGCCGGAGGCGGGGAGGCCATGCAGTTGCCGTTTCGGCATTGCGCAACGCGGCGCGTCCGCATAGATGCTCCGAGGTTTGCAGGTGTTCAAAAAACCGTTGCTTGTCTGTGTCGGCAACATCTGTCGCAGCCCTACCGCCGAGATTCTTGTGCGTCACGCGTTGCAGGGACGGGAAGGCGTGCAGGTGGCGTCGGCCGGTCTGCATGCGTTGGCCGGCCACGCCATTGACCCGATGGCGGCGGTGCTGTTGCGCGAGCGTGGCCACGATCCGCAGGCGCATCGGGCCCGGCAGGCAACGGCGTCGATGTTGAGTGCCGCTGACCTGATCCTGGTGATGGAGCGGGCGCACGTGGTGAAGATTGCGCGCGAGTGGCCGCAGGTAAGCGGAAAAACCTTTCTGCTCGGGCATTGGGACAGCAGTGAAGTGCCTGATCCGTATCGGCAGGGGCGCATCGCCTTCGAGCACGCCTATGGCCTGATCGAACAAGGTGTTGCGCGCTGGGGCAAGTACATCGCTTAGGCGCGTGTTGGCGCAGTCATCTATCAGAACGGAAGTCATGGAAAAGGAAAAGCAATTGCGAACTACCCCGCAGGACGACGAGATCGATCTGCGCGATCTGGTGGGTGTCGTGTACGACCGCAGGTGGTGGGTTATCGCAACCACTACCGCATTTGCGGTGCTGAGCGCTGCCTACGTGCTGCTGGCAGAGCCGGTGTATCAGGCCCAGGCAATGATCCAGGTCGAGTCAAAAGTGCCTGCGATTCCAGGTTTGTCGGATCTGACCTCGTTGACTGGCGGTGGTAGTGCGGCTGCGACAACCGAAGTGGCGCTGTTGACCTCACGCATGGTTGTTGGAGCTGCGGTTGATCGCCTGCAGCTGGATATCAAGGCCGAGCCGCGCCGGTTTCCTCTGTTGGGTGGGTATTTCGCTCGACGGCACGAGCGCATGGATGCACAGCGGGTGGCTGGCCCGGCGTTGGGCTTGTCCCGGTATGGTTGGGGCGGCGAGGTGCTGAGCGTGCACCGTCTGGATGTGCCCGAAGGGCTCCTCAATGAGTCGCTTACGCTGGTTGCCGGTCCGGCCGCCGGGGGCTTCTCGCTGCTGGGGCCAGGCGGTGACGAGGTGCTGCACGGTGCTGTGGGCGTGCCTGCGGAAGCAGGCGGCTTCAAGCTTGAAGTAGCCGAGCTGCGTGCCAACCCGGGCACGCACTTCTTGTTGCAGAAGCGCCGCCGTTTGGATGTTCTGGTTGAACTCCAGAAGGAGATAAAAGTCGCCGAGCAGGGCAAGGATTCCGGCATCCTGAAGCTGGCTTACGAAGGTGGGGATGCGTTGGGTGCAGAAGCGCTGTTGCAGAACGTGGCCGAGATCTATGTTCGCCAGAACGTGGAGCGAAGCTCGGCTGAAGCGGCATCCCAGCTGCAGTTTGTAAAGGATCAGCTGCCGACGGTGCGCAAGCAGGTCGAGACCGCCCAGACTGCGATGGCCAGCTATCAGGCACGCTCGAATGCGGTGGATATCACCTTGCAGACCAAGGGGCTGTTGGAGCAGCAGGTAGCAGTGGAAACCAGTATCCAGCAGCTGCAGTTGAAGCAGGCCGAGATGGATAGGACGTTTACCCGCGAGCATCCGGCCTACCGGGCGCTGCTCAAGCAGATTGGCGGCCTGCAGGCGCGCAAGGACGGCTTCCGCAATGACGTCAGCAACCTTCCTGATACGCAGCAGGAGTTGCTGCGCTTCACCCGCGACCTGACCGTCAGCAATGAGTTGTACACCGCACTGTTGAACCAGGCGCAGCAATTGGATGTGGCGCGCGCCGGATCCGTCGGTAACGTTCGAATTGTGGATGCGGCGGTTGCTGATATGAGCAACCCGGTAGCACCGAAGAAAGCGGTGATCGTCCTTGCAATGACCCTGCTTGGCGGGATGTTGTCCATTGCGGGCGTGTTTGTTCTGCGCATGCTGAACCCCGGGATTGAGGATCCTGCCGATATCGAGGAGTTGGGCTTGCCTGTTTATGCGGCTATTCCGCTCAGCAGTGCAGCCAGCCTGGCGCAGGCGCGCAAGGCGGGTCGCGGCAAGCGCAAGGGTGTTGGTGCGGCCGCAGCGGCTCCGCTGCTAGCCAGTGCAGCGCCTGCGGACCTTGCAGTAGAAGCGCTGCGCAGCCTGCGCACCAGCCTGCATTTCGCGATGATGGAGGCCAAGAACAACATTCTGGTGGTATCGGGCCCGCGGCCCGGGATCGGCAAGACTTTCATTGCGGCCAATCTGGCGGCAGTGATCGCGCAGGCCGGCCAGAAGGTTCTTGTGATTGATGCAGATATGCGCAGGGGCACCTTGCATAAGGTGCTGGGCGTCGCGCACAAGACAGGACTGTCGGACGTGCTGTCGGGCAAGGTCGATCTGAATGCTGCAGTCCATGCGGCGCCGGGATTGAATGGCATGCACTACATCGGACGTGGCGAGGTTCCGCCTAGCCCGTCCGAGTTGCTGATGCATCCGCGCTTCGCCCAGGTATTGGAAGAACTTGCGCGCAATTACGACCTGGTCATCATCGATACGCCGCCCGTGCTGGCAGTAACAGATGCGGTGATTGTTGCCAAGCATGCCGGCTCAACGCTGATGGTCACGCGCTTTGGCGTCAATCATCCCAAGGAGATCCGGTTGGCGATGAAGCGTTTCGAGCAGAATGGGGTGCAGGTAAAGGGCGCAATCTTCAACGCGGTGGAAAGGCGCAAGACTGGCTATCACAGCTACGGGTACTACGAGTACGCCTCTGACACGCCTTGATGCCGTTGGCGCGCCACCGCGCTGTTGCGGGTGGCGCGCGGAAGGGCGCTGGATGGCTTCAGGCAGCCGGCGCCCTGTCAGTCACGCATGGCCTCGGGATGCGCGAACACTGCGTCGATGCCGTGCTCGTTGGTCATCGGATACAGCATGTAGCGGCGGCTCAATCTAGCGCCGCCATCACGGCTGAGCGGGCTCCAGGCAAGGTTGGCGCGTGTTCTGCTTGAGCGTGGCAGCATCAGGTCGAACGGCACCGAGACCAGAATCCCCTTGTCGAAACTGCCCTCGCCGAAGTCGCTTGCCGAGACGTTGGTCTTGGTTGCGTATGCGCCCATACTGGCGCCGTTGTCGAACACCCGGTTCAAGGTGAGCGTCGCGCCCCAATCCTTTGCCAGGTAGCGGCCGGCGTTGAGTGTTGCGACGATTTTTCGCGAATCTCCCCAGGTGTAATAGAGGCTGGCGTGGCCGGTGGCCACGCTGTAGTCGCGGAAGTGCAGGCGTTGATCGAAATCGCGCTGCTTGACCAGGTTGATGTCGGCACCAAACGCCCATCGGCCAAGGAATGGCCGGTACAGCACTTCGCCACCTACGCCGCCGTACATCGATTCCAGCATGCCTGCGTACGCCATTGCATAGAGATCCGGGCCCAACCGGCCAGTGGCGGTGAGCTGCAGGTTGGGCAGCGTTGCCTCGGCGGTTGTCAGGTACTGTCGGATGTCGGTGCGCACGCGTGGCAGCTTGCTGGGTGCGTCGTAGCGGAAGCGGTCGTAATTGTTGTAAAGATTGTAGTTGAGCGTGCCGCTCATCCACAGCGAGTGCGTGAACCGCAGCTCGGCGCTGTAGCTGCCGGCAAGCTGGAACAGGATGAAGTTGTCTGGCCCGCCCAGCGTTTGCTGATAGTCGAGATTGAATTCGCCTTCAAAGTGGCGCAGTGGCGCTTCATACATGATGTGTCGGGACGCAGGCGAGGGTGGCTCAAGGCCAACGCGCAGTGCAGCTGCCGCCACGCGATGATCGGAAAACGCCCGGAAAGCGGCCCGCTCAACGCTGGTTTCGATGAGTGCAATGCCCAGCCGGTTGTTCTGAATCGTGAGCCACCGGATATCTCCGGCGGCCGCCTGGTCAAGAATGCGGCTGGCGCGGCCAAAGCCTGTCGCCGGGTCCAGAAATCGCCGCTGCTCGCCGCTTACGACAAGGTCGGGGCCGCGCCGCGCTATGCGCGTCACACGCAGGCCGGCATTTTCCTCGAGCTGGCTTGAGATTGCTGCCCAGTCAGTTGAGGGGAGGTTGGCTTTCGCAGCCAGTTCGCCAGCAGGCCCGGAGCTGGCGGCGTTGTCGATGGCTGGCGGCGGGTCCAGCGGCTTGGCACTGGAGCGGGCGGTAGCCAGGTTGCCATGCAGGGTGAGGCCGAATACCGGCTTGTCACCGCGTTCCCACCCCAGCTGGAACTGGACATTGTCGTTAAACGCGTATGCCGCGCCGATGTTGAAGGGGTGACGTTGCCGTTGCTGGTTGCGCTGCGGCTCGTTGCGATAGTCGTTGCCTTCGTATTCGAGCTTGATCTGCAACGGCTCCCACGGTGTCTGGTACGCAACGCCAGCAAATACGCCGACCGGGCCCCGGAACATGCCGGCGGTGTTGAGCTCTCCGGTATGCGTGGTGTTGTGGGGGCGGTTCTCGAAACGGTCATCGATGTGCCGGAGCGGATTGCTGAAATCGCCCCGATTGCCGATGTAGCCTGTGGCCAGGCCGAGGCTGGCGTCGAACGGGCCAAACCGCTTGTTGGCCACCAGGTATTCGCTGGAGAACAAGCCGGTACCACCAATGTCGCGCGCGCCCAGTGCCAGCTCAGGCCTCCAGCGGCTTTCCTGCAGCAGGCGCAGCTTCAGGTCGATCGATTTGTCCTTGTAGTTCTGGCTGCCGCTGAGCGAGGCCGGGCCATAACGGCGATTGGCGATGGAAATATAGCGGAACGAACCTTCCAGCCACGGCAACGGCTGCAGGGTGACGGTGTAGCGGCTGTAGGGCGAGGTGTGGCTCGCGGTAATGCCCAGTTCGCCTTCGTCGGCCATGCGCGCGGTTGGGGTCTGCAGCAAGCCAATGCCGCCCCAATCGCTGGAGCTGGGAGTTGGTGCCTGTTGTGCCTGAAGGTCAGCACTTATGCCCAGGCACAGCAGGGTCAGGCTCAGGTGCATCAACGCACGCGTGTTTCGATGGGTCACGGTGCAGTTCCGGGCGCGGGCAAGAGTTGGGTGGCGAGAAAGCGGGCGGCATCCTCGTTGAATCGGGGTGCTGCCTTGCGTACCACGGCGGCGGCCAGCGGTACGAAGAGGATGGCGCCGGGTGCCAGGCTGGAAGGCGCGGCGCGGTTCCATGCGGCGATGCCCAGCGTTTCGACATGGCCATCGGCGTGGATGACGTGCACATGGTCAGCGCTGGCGCCGCTGGTCATTGGACATTGGTGTAGATAGCTGGCCGGTGACTGCAAGGCGACGTGCGCTGGGTGGCAGTCATTGGCCACCGCGCCGGTGATGGTGATCGTGGCAGGGCGCGTTGGATAGAAGACCTGATCGCCGGCTTGCACGGGCAGGTCGCGTTCGCGGCTGGCTTCCAGCGCCCGCGGCTCCAGCAGATAGCGGACGCGACCGGTGACCGGCAGCCGTGCGAATGATCGGGTCATCTGGACGAGGGTGGCCGAGAGCTCGGGTGGGTTCGGGTTGTGCCTTGAAAGTTGCTCCAGATCAAACAGGAGCCCAGCCTTCCAGCGGGTTTGTTCGATGCGAGCCTGCTCGCGAAGTAGCGCAGCGCCCAGCATGTAGGCGCCTTCAGTCGGGCCGGCGGTCAATGCCAGCTGGCTCAAGCGGCTATCGGGCGGCAGCACATGGTTGCCCGCGTTGCGAACATTGCCGCTTGCAGCCACCGGCACTGCGGTGGTGCCCGCGATGGCGGGGCTAGAAATCAGCAGGAAGAGCAGGGCGAAGGCGCGCATCATCGGTTGCGCAGATCGGCGGAAAACGGCTTGAGTTGCACAATTTCAAGCGAGGCGTCTGCGCTGATCGCCTGTACGCTTTTCCAGATGAAGCCGTTGTCTGGATCCACCCAGTAGTGGTTGCGCGTCGACCAGCCCGCGCCATGCAGCGCTTCCTCAATATGCAGCAGTTCGCGCGGTTTCCCAAGGATGCTGAGGGTCTCCCGCCCGAGCGGCTGCAAGGTGCCGGTCACGCGCATGCCGTAGTGGTAGCCGGGCATCACGTCATATCGGCGATGCACGGTGGTTCCGGCTTCTATCCTGCGCAGGTCATGGAATGGGTTGCTGCCTTCAAATGACATGCCACGCAGTTCGGACCTGCCGCCGTGGGTTGCTACCACCAAGCCATCCTGCAGGAAGACGATGCTGCGGTCAGTGCTGTACCACGCCTGGCGTTTCCCATCGAGGTTGCCCAGCACCAGGATCGCGCCGCCATCCGCACCGCTTACCTTGATCTGTGCAAAGCGGCTGGCAGCAACAGCATCCGGATCCGGCGTGATGTCGGGCTTGCCGCTGATCGCGAGGCCTAGGCTCTTGAGGCTGGCCTGGGCAAGCGAGCCGCAGCCTGCGATCAGTGCCGCGCTCAGCAGTACGCCCACAGCCCGCAGGTTGCGCAGGGGCAGTGCTGCGGTAACGGCGTCCTTGCTTGTCATGATGTGCTGCTTAGTTGCTGTCCAGGTCGCTGTGCGCGCTGGCGGCATTGCTGAGAATGGCGGTGAAGGGCAGCAACTGGTTCACGAAGCGGCTCCAGCGGGTAACGCCGGCAGCGCCGACAAACACCACATCGCCGGGATGCAGTTCAAACTGGCTGGCCACCGCAAAGGCTGCAGGCGACTTGGCCTGCAGATGGAAGACCTGCGAGGGGATGTTCTGCAGATCGCTTGAGCCACGGATGACATAGATGGCGTTGCCGTTGGCGGTGCTTTGTATCAGCCCGCGTGCACGCCCCAGCGCCTGGCTCAGGGAAATCTGCCCGGTGCGGAAGTTCATGGCGCCAGGCTGGTTCACTTCGCCCACGACAAAAACTTCCTTGCGGTCCAGGTAAGGCACGTGGATGAGGTCGTTGGCTTTCAGGAAAACAGGGCTGCCGCCATTGCGCCCGATGAGATCCAGGTCGATGGTGTAGGTGACGCCATCGCGGCCGAGGCTCACGCCGGAAAGATCTGCCTGTAGTGGGTCAAGGCCGGACTGGGCGATGGCATCGCTCAGCGTCAATGGTGCGACCGTGAGCGGAATGCTCGCCGGCTGCCGCGATGCACCGGTTACCCAGACGCGCTGGCTGGCGTAGCTGAGCATGGAAACATCAACCTGCGGCGTTTCGATGTAACGCGCCAGTTTGGTGCTGAGTTCCTCACGCAGCTCACTCGGCGTCTTGCCGGCAGCATTCAGCTTGCCGATGTAGGGGTAGAACAAGCTGCCATCCGATTGCACAAGGCGACCTGCGGCATTGAGTTGCTGCTGCGGGCCTGCCGGCACGGTGAGCTCAGGGTGGTCCCATACGGTGATATACAGCATGTCGCCCGCACCCACCCGATAAGGACCGGGCCGATAGCTGCTCAGTGCCAGCGGCATGGATTTCGCATCACGCGAAGCCCGCTCCATGGCGATAAGCTTGGGCGTGATCGGCAGAAGCTCGATAGTGCTGTCGCCAACGGAATGACCGGGTTGCGCGATTGCATCGCTGCGCAGGTGTTGGCCCGGCGCCAATACGCAGCCGGGGAGTAACAACGCGAGCGCCAGTGTGGCGACAAGACGCTTGCAGTTCATTTCTTCTTCCTGGCCTTTGCAGGCTATACGCAGCCCTCACCGGCGCGAGGGCCGGTGAGGGAATACTGGCGCTTGATGTGTTTCGAAATCAGTGAGTGCCGGTCGGGCCTGGGGCAACCGGTGCGCTGCCATTGCCACCGTCATCATTGGAGAGCACCGAATACAGCAGCACGCCAGCGGCTACGCCGCCACCAATGGCCAGGCGGCGGTTCAAGGTGCCGCGTGCGCTGTTGCCGGCCTGCTCGGTACCTGCCAATTCGGTGCTGAACTCACCATCGGCGGTGACAAACTCTTCGCTGCCGTGTTGTTCGAACGAGGCGGTTGCCTCTTCGGTGGCAGGTTGTTCGAAGGAAGCCGTTGCTTCCTGGTCGGCAGACGAGGTCAGCTCACTCTGCGCAGCCGATTCCTGCTGTTCGCCGGGGCTCTGTTCCTGGTTCGCAACTGCGTCTTCAAACGCCGGCTGTTCGATTGCTTGCGGGTCCTGGGCGACGACAGGCTGCTCAGCGAGCTGCGCGTCCTGCGCGATGGCCGGAAGCGAAAACGCGGCGAGGGTCAGAGCGTAAAAAGATTTCTTCATTGCTGGTTCTCATCTTCCGCTGGAAGCGGCTGCTTGTGTGGTTGTGCAATCCCGGCAGGCCGAAGGCCTGCGCGGTGAGTGGTGCGCTGCTGAAGCCTGTCGTCATTGGCTAGCAGGAGGCCCCGAGGATTGTAGGCACGCGGCATAGGCGCTTGGATTAGGGTTTGTCTGAAAAACGTGTTGGCGGAAGCCGGTGTCTGTGTCGTTTCGGCCTGTCGATGATTTTCGGTGCACATCAGCAGGCAGTTTGTTGCTGGCAACGGCTGGCGCGCTTGCGAGCAAGCTGATTGCGGTGAGGAGCAGTGCATGGCCTGCCGAAGACCGTTTCCGGCACTGCCACGGCTGAGCGGCAGCTTCAGCCGCAGCCGGAAAAGCTGGCTGGGCGGGGCGCTTGCCTGTAATCTTGGCGTCCATATTTTGGCCCCGTAGCTCAGCTGGATAGAGCGGTCCCCTCCTAAGGGACAGGTCGCACGTTCGAATCGTGTCGGGGTCACCATCTTTCAACGCAGTCTGTGGCAGCTGCTGCAGGTGCCAGCCAGCCCCGGTATTGATGCCGATGCAGTGCGGTGATGCCCTCAGTTTTCGCAGTTATGGCCCCGCAGGTCATTCGCACAGTCACGCTCACCTGCAGCTGGTGCTGCCGGTGCACGGCAGCCTGGAGCTGGAGATCGAGGGGCGCGGCGGTCACTTGGACGCGCAGCGCGGGGCCTTGGTAGTGCCCGGTGCGGCCCATGTGCAGTCCGGCAACGGGCGCAACCGGTTTCTGATCGTGGACTGTGACAGTGCCTTGCTGGCGCGAGCACAGTTGGAGCGGGCACAGCAACGCCCGTTCCTGCAGATTTCCGCTGCTGCCCGCAGCTTGCTCGAATTCATCCATATCCGGACCGGCACGCAGCCCACCGTGACCACCGCACTGGCCCAGCACGCACTGCCGTTGTTGCTGGATGCCTTGTTTGCCGCGCCGGTGGCGGTGGCTCCTGGCCGAGCGGCAATGCAGCGCCTGTGCGCACAGGTTCTGCAGGCGCCGGGCCAGGCTTGGCCGTTGGCGCGAATGGCGCAGGTAGCTGGTATCGGTTTGACCGCCTTGCACGGCCTGTTCAAGCGCGAATACGGGCTTACCCCGGCGCAATGGCTGTTGCAGCAGCGGCTGCTGCTTGCGCAGCGGCAATTGGCGGGCGGTAGCCAGTCGCTGGCGCAGATTGCCCAACAGGTTGGCTTCTCCGACCAGGGCGCCCTGACCCGCGCCATGCGCCGTTCGCTGGGCACCACGCCGGGCCGCTATCGTCGTCGTTTCGATGCGTAGTTTCAGCCCATCGCCGCGTAGGTTGGGACAATACAAACCAGGCCGGCACATGGATGCTGGTGGGGTATCTGGGCGTCGGGTGGCGTGATGAAAGATCGGATGTGGTTCGGTATCGGCAATGGCGTGGCGTCCGGTGCGCTTTGGGGCCTGGTGTTCCTGGCACCGGCGGTGTTGGCGGATTTTTCGCCGATGCAGTTGGCGGCGGCGCGTTACCTGATTTACGGCCTGGTTGCGGTGATCCTGCTGGTACCGCGTTGGCCGGCGCTGCGCGCGCGCATCGGCAAGGCCGAGTGGACCGCGCTGACCTGGTTGAGCTTGCTGGGCAATCTGCTCTATTTCGTCATGCTTTCCATCTGCGTGCAGTGGAGCGGGGGCGGGGCCGCCGCGTTGATCGTCGGCATGGTGCCGGTATTGGTGGCGGTGGTGGGCGCGCGTGAGCCGGGCGCGGTGCCCTTGTCCCGGCTGGCACCGGCGCTGGCCTTGTGCATGGCCGGGGTGGTGCTGATGGGCTATGAGGCCATCGTTTCGTCACATGTACAGGCCAGCACCACGCAGCGCTTGCTTGGCCTGCTGTGCGGAGTGGGCGCGCTGCTGTCCTGGACGGCTTATTCGGTGGGTAATACACGTTGGTTGGCCAAGGTGCCGGATGTGTCCGGGCATGATTGGTCACTGCTGACCGGAGTGGCAACCGGTGGCTTGGCCCTGCTGCTGGCGCCGGTGGCCTTCGCCGACGGTGGAGCAGGGCATACGGGCCGCGAATGGAGCGGCTTCTGGATGATGGCCGCGGCGGTGGCGGTGTTCGCCTCGATCCTGGGCAATGCCTGCTGGAACCGCGCCAGCCGCGCCCTGCCATTGACCCTGGGCGGGCAGATGATCGTGTTCGAGACCTTGTTTGGTCTGCTCTACGGCTTTGTCTGGCAGCAGCGCTGGCCGGTGGCCATCGAGGTGATTGCCGCGCTGTGCCTGATTGCCGGGGTTGCATGGAGTGCGGCGGCACACCGCCCGGCGGCGCCGGCCGCGGATCCGGCCTGAGCGATTCCGCGCAGTCAGCTGGCGAAAGGCCGCTTGCGGCGATTCTTTCGAATGCTTTGGAAACCGGCACGCCGGTATCCACGGGCAACTGCCTGCCCTGCACCGGGCAAGGCATTGGCAGCTGCTTAGCCGTGAAATGCACGACGTTCGTGCTTGGTGACATTTGCAACTTTTAACTGCCGCTTCGGCGACGTTGCCTTCAATTGGGTTTTTGCATCGCAGCACTTGACAGTCTGATCCCGGCTGTTGTCTCTTGAAGGCCATGAGCAGCCCCCAGTCCATCGCCACCACCTCGCAGACGCCCTTGGGCGCTCGGGGCAGCGCGTCTGGCTGCGGCGGCACCATTACCACCACCACTATTACCGTCACCATTCGTCCGGTGCGGTCCGTCGTCTTCGCGTAATTTCCGAAAACCACGGCCCCGCACCCGGATCAGGATGCGGGGGAACTCCATCCAGATGCGTGTCGGGGCCTCCAGCCGAGGTTCTTCCGATGTCGTCAGTTGCTGCTCCACTCGCCGATCCTGCCGCGGACGCTGCCGTCCGTACCGTCGTGCACAAATTCGGCGGCACGTCCGTCGCTGACGCCGAGCGTTACCGCCATGTCGCCAAGCTGCTGCTTGACCGCGACGAGCAGCAGCAGGTGACCGTGGTATCGGCAATGAAGGGCGTGACCGATGCGCTGATCGATCTGGCCAGGGCTGCAGCTGCCGCCGATCCCGCCTGGGATGAGCGCTGGCACGACTTGCGGGCGCGACATCGCGGCGCGGCCGCTGCGCTGCTGGGCGAGCATTCCGGGGCGACCATCGAATGGCTGGATGCGCGTTTCGAACGTCTGCGCGAAATCCTTGCCGCATTGGCGGTGATCGGTGAGCTGCCGCAGGAAGTGCTGGACCGCGTGCAGGGCCTGGGCGAGGTTTTCTCCGCACATCTGTTGGGCCATCACCTGCAGATCCTGGGCGAAGATGCTGATGTACTGGACGCCCGCGATGTGCTGGTGGTCAATCATGGCGAGCTGGGTGTGGATGTGGACTGGAAGTCCAGCGCGGCCAACCTGGCGTTGTGGCGTGAAACGCACCCGGCGCGGCGATTGGTCGTGACCGGTTTTGTCGCCCGTGATCGCAAGGGCAACATCACCACCCTGGGCCGCAACGGCAGTGATTTCTCCGGCGCTATCTTTGCTGCCTTGTTTGCCGCCGACGAGCTGCATATCTGGACCGATGTTGATGGCGTGCTTTCGGCCGACCCGCGGGTGGTGCCCGAAGCGGTGCAGCTGGATGCGCTCAGCTATGACGAAGCCTGCGAATTGGCGTATTTCGGTGCAAAGGTCGTGCATCCGCAGACCATGTCGCCGGCAATCGAACGTGGCCTGCCCATCATCATCCGCAACACCTTCCAGCCCGATCATCCGGGTACCCGCATCACCGCCGAAAGTTCCAGCAGTGGCCCGATCAAAGGCTTGACGCTGAGCTCGGAGCTGGCCGTGCTGAACCTGGAAGGTACCGGCCTGATGGGTGTGCCGGGCACCGCCGAGCGTGTCTTCGCCGCGCTGCGCAATGCGCATGTATCGGTGGTGATGATCTCGCAAGGCTCGTCCGAACATTCAATCTGTTGCGTGGTCAAACAGGCCGAGTGCGAGCGCGCACGCGATGCCTTGTTGCAGGGCTTCTCTCACGAGCTGGCGGCCGGCCAGGTGCAGCGGGTGCAGCTGACCGAGCAGGTGAGCGTGCTCGCTGCGGTCGGCGACGGCATGGCCGGGCAGCCGGGCGTGGCCGCACGCCTGTTCGAGGCGCTGGGCCGGGCCCAGGTCAATATTCTCGCCATCGCGCAGGGTTCGTCCGAGCGCAATATCTCGGTTGCGATCGAGGCGCGCGATGCTACCAAGGCCTTGCGCGCTGCACATGCCGGTTTCTGGCTGTCGCCGCAGACCTTCTCGGTAGGCGTGATCGGGCCAGGCAACGTAGGTGCGGCTTTGCTGGAGCAGCTGTATGCGTCCGAAGCGGCGCTGCTGGCCAGGGCGAAACTGGACTTGCGTCTGCGTGCGGTAGCCTCGCGCAACCGCATGGTGCTCGACCAGCGCGGCATGCACGGCAACTGGAAGGCGGCATTCGATTCGGCCGCGCTGCCCAACGATCTGGACCTGTTCACCGAGCATCTGTTGTCGGCGCGGCTGCCGCATACCTTGATCATCGATTGCAGTGGCAGCGCCGAAGTGGCTGACCGCTACGCGGGCTGGCTGGCTGCGGGCATCCATGTGGTGACGCCGAACAAACAGGCCGGTTCCGGGCCATTGGCGCGCTATCAGGCCATCCGCGAGGCGGCCGCATCGACCGGCGCGCGCTTCCGCTATGAGGCCACGGTGGGCGCTGGCCTGCCGGTGATCACCACCTTGCGGGATCTCGTTGATACCGGTGATGAAGTGACTGCGATAGCCGGCATTTTCTCCGGCACGCTGGCGTGGTTGTTCAACAAATACGATGGCAGCGTACCGTTCTCCGAGCTGGTCACGCAGGCGCGCGGCATGGGGTATACCGAGCCGGATCCGCGCGATGATCTGTCCGGTGTGGACGTGGCGCGCAAGCTGGTCATCCTGGCGCGCGAGGCCGGTTACGCGCTGAGCCTTGAAGACGTGGCCGTGGAAAGTCTGGTGCCGGCAGCGCTGCAGCAGGCCAGTGTTGAAGACTTCATGGCGCGACTGTCCGAAGTGGATGCCGGCTTTGCGCAGCGCTTGGAAGAAGCCCGGGCGCGCGGCAACGTGCTGCGCTACGTGGCCCAGTTCAGGCCCGGCCAGCAGCCCAGCGTGGGCCTGGTTGAATTGCCGGGCGACCATGCGTTCGCCAACCTGCGCCTGACTGACAATGTCGTGCAGTTCACCACCCGTCGCTACTGCGACAACCCCTTGGTGGTGCAAGGTCCGGGCGCAGGCCCGGAGGTGACGGCGGCCGGTGTGTTTGCTGATGTGCTGCGGGTTGCAGCGGGCGAGGGAGCGCGATTGTGAGTGATGGTTTGAAGGATTCAGGACGGCGTGAAGCACGGGCGTTCTCTCCGGCATCGGTAGCCAATGTGGCAGTCGGTTTTGATCTGCTCGGTTATGCGGTGCCGGATGTCGGCGACACCGTAACCGTACGCCGCATAGACGCGCCGGAAGTGCGCATCGCCGCCATTCGTGGCGCTGCGGTGGAGCTGCCGTTGGATGCACCCAGCAATACTGCCGGTGCGGCATTGATCGCATTGCGCCAGGCGTTGGGGCTGACGTACGGCTTCGAAGTGGAGATCGACAAGGGCATTCCGCTCAGTTCCGGAATGGGCGGGTCGGCGGCCTCGTGCGTGGCCGCGCTGGTGGCGGCCAATGCGCTGCTGGATGTGCCTTTGAGTCGCGAGCAGCTGTATCTGTATTCGTTGGAAGGCGAAGCCGTGGCCAGTGGCAGCCGCCACGGCGACAACCTGGGGCCGATGTTTCTTGGCGGCTTGGTGCTGTCCACTTTGGAGCGGCTGGTGCCGGTGCCGGTGCCTGCACAATGGCATAGCCTGCTGGTGCATCCGGACGCCTTGCTGGAAACGCGCCGCGCCCGCGCCGCCTTGCAGGGAAGTTATGCATTGAAGGAGTTCGTCGCACAGAGCAGCAATCTGGCCTTGGTGCTGGCTGGTTGCCATGCCGGCGATGCCGCCTTGGTGCGGGCTGGCCTGGCCGACGTGCTGATCGAGCCGCGGCGTGCGCCGCTGATCATCGGTTTTGATGCCGCCAAGGCGGCGGCGCTGGCAGGCGGGGCGATGGGCGCCAGCATCTCCGGTGCCGGCCCCAGCGTGTTTGCCTGGTTTGAGGACCCTGACACCGCGCTTGCGGCCGCGCCCAAGGTGCAGGCGGCATTTGCTGCGGCAGGATTCGACAGCCAGAGCTGGGTGAGCCCGGTCAACAGCCCCGGCGCACGCTTGCTATGAGCCAGCAGCGGCCTGGGTGCGCGGCCTCTCATTACGCTTGCGTCGCATGCAGCACTTCAACCCTTTCGCGGATTTTCGAATGAACTTCATCTCCACCCGCAACGCTTCCCCCGCCGTCACCTTGAGCCAGGCCATCGCCGCCGGGTTGGCACCGGACGGTGGCCTGTACGTGCCGCAGCAGATGCCTGCAGCACGCACCCTGCAGCCCGGCGCTACGCTGGCGGCGAGCGCTGCCGAGCTGCTGCAGCCGTTCTTCGCAGCCGATGCATTGGCGCCAGAACTGCCGGCGATCTGCGCCGAGGCTTTTGATTTCCCAGCGCCGCTGCAGGCCTTGGCTACGCCCAATGATCATGTGCTGGAGCTGTTTCACGGCCCCACTGCAGCGTTCAAGGATTTCGGTGCGCGCTTCCTCGCGGCCAGCCTTTCGCGTGTGCGGGCAGGGCAGGAGCGGCCGCTGACGATCGTGGTTGCGACCTCCGGTGATACCGGCGCCGCGGTCGCGGCGGCCTTCCATAACCAGCCCAATCTGCAAGTGGTGGTGCTGTACCCGGATGGGCGCGTATCGCCGCGGCAGGCGCATCAGCTGGGTTGCCTGGGTGGCAATATCCGCGCACTGCGCGTGGCCGGATCGTTTGATGATTGCCAGGCCATGGCCAAGCAGGCGCTGGGCGACACCGAGCTGCAGGCACGTGTGCCGTTGAGCTCGGCCAACAGCATCAGCCTGGGCAGATTGCTGCCGCAGATGAGCTATTACGCGCATGCGGCGCTAAGCCATCGGGCCGTGCACGGCGGCGTGCTGAACTTCGTCATTCCCACCGGCAACCTGGGCAACGCGATGGCGGCGGTGATGGCGCGAGCGCTGGGTGTGCCATTGGGGCGGATCGTATTGGCGACCAATGCAAATCGTGTGTTGCCGGATTACTTCAGTGGCGCCGACTACACGCCCAAGGCCAGCGTTGCCACCTTGGCCAACGCCATGGACGTTGGCGCTCCGAGCAACTTCGAGCGGCTGCGTTGGCTGTACAGGGGCGATGATGCGGCCTTGCGCACGGCATTCACCGCGCAGGCGGTGAGCGACGCCACCATCCGCGACACGATTGCTGCGCGCTATCGTGATCATGGTGAAGTGTTCTGTCCGCACACCGCAACGGCGGTGCATGTGCTGGAGCAGCTGCGCGCCAGTGGCAATGCGGCAGCCAACGAACATTGGGCGGTTGCGGCGACCGCACACCCGGCCAAGTTCGAATCCGTAGTCGAGCCGCTGATAGGCCGCGAGGTAGAGATGCCGCCAGCCCTGGCCGAACTGCTCCAGCGCCCGGCCCATGCCGAACCCTGCGCCCCGGCATACACCGCCCTGCGCGAAAAACTGCTGTAACCCACCGCCCGTAGTGCCGAGCCACGCTCGGCAGGGGCGTCACCGATAGACCAGATGCAGGAGCGGCGTAAGCCGCGAAGCCCGCATCGCTTCGCGGCCAGCACCTTCTGCAATCTGGAAATGCACCAGCTTCGCGGCTGACGCCGCTCCCACAGACAAGCCTCAACCGCATTTGTAGTGCCGTGCCATGCTCGGCAGAGGCGTTACCGGTAACGCATCGGCCGAGCATGGCTCGGCTCTACAGGTGATCAGGTGATCAGCTTCTGAGTCAGAACTCGTCGTTGGCCAGCTGCTGCAACTCGGCGAAATCCAGTATCTCCACCACATTCAGGTGGGGCAGAGCGATCAGGCCCTGCTGGCGCAGCTTGGTGAATGTGCGGCTCACCGTTTCCATGGTCAGGCCGAGATGGTCGGCGATATCGCCGCGGCCCATCGGCAACGAGACCCGGTTGCTGCTGCGGCCATTCAAGGTGACCTCGCGTGCGGCCAAACGCAGGAGGAAATCCGCCAGCCGTTCCGGTGGCTGCAGACGAGCCAGCGCCAGTGCATTGTCCTGTGCGGCGTCCAGTTCCTGGCAGGCGCGCTGTAACAGCTTGCGCTCCAGGTGTGGGTAGCGTTGGCGCAGGTCGCGCATCTGTGTGGTCGGCACCCGGCAGACGCGGCTGTCCGCAATTGCCTCGATGTCGTAACGGTGGTGATCGCTGCCACTGAGCCCCAGGTAATCACCTGGCAGAACGAAGCCGTTCACCTGCCGGCGGCCATCGGCCAGGGTCCGGACCAGGCGCAGCGCGCCCTCGGTTACTGTATAGACATAAGTGCGCGGCTCGCCGGCACGGGCCAGCGTAGTGCCCATTGCCACTGCAGTGGAGACGGTGATCTGCTCCAGCGCATGTACTTCATCACAGGACAGGGCCGAGCACACCGACAGGTGACGGACCGAGCATTGCAGGCACTCGCGCCCGCCATTGCCTTCTGCCGCAATGGACGAAACGGGGGATTGCTCGGTGCCTTGGGCTGGCCGGGACATGTCTTGGATGGGCGAGAAGTTGTCCTAAATGATACTTCATGCGGCCAGACGGGCGGTGTGCGGCTAGAATTGGCAATCGTTTCCCACATTGAGTTGCAGGAGTTTTGCCCGTGATCAAGCCCCGTACCCCGCCCGGCATCATGGAATTGTTGCCGCGCGAGCAGATCGCGTTCCAGCGCATGCTGGACGTCATCCGCCGCAATTACGAGCGCTTCGGGTTCCTGCCGGTGGAGACCCCGGTGTTTGAACTGTCCGATGTATTGCTGACCAAGTCCGGCGGCGAGACCGAGCGCCAGGTGTATTTCGTGCAGTCCACCGGTGCGCTGGCCAATGCCGCCGAATCGGCCGACAAGGGCGGGCTGCCGGAAATGGCGCTGCGTTTCGACCTGACCGTGCCGCTGGCCCGTTACGTGGCCGAGCACGAGCATGACCTGACTTTCCCGTTCCGCCGCTATCAGATGCAGCGCGTCTACCGGGGTGAGCGTGCCCAGCGCGGCCGCTTCCGCGAGTTCTATCAGTGCGACGTCGATGTGATCGGCAAGGACAGCTTGAGCATCCGCTACGACGCCGAGGTGCTGGCGGTGATCCATGCGGTGTTCTCCGAGCTGCGCATCGGCAACTTTGCCGTGCAGCTGAACAACCGCAAGTTGATGCGCGGTTTCTTTGAAGCGCAGGGCGTGGTGGATGCCGAGCAGCAGGCGCTGGTGCTGCGCGAGGTCGACAAGCTCGACAAGCGTGGCCCCGACTACGTGCGTGAGACCCTGGTTGGCCCGGATTTCGGTCTGCCTGCCGATGCGGTTGAGCGCATCCTGTCCTTTGTCGAAGTGCGCTCCAGCTCGCACGCCGATGCGCTGGCGCAGATCGACGCGGTGTTGGCGGCGGCCGGGGAATCGGCCAGCGAGTCGCTGCGCACCGGTGCAACCGAGCTGCGTGAAGTGCTTGAGCTGGTGAAGGCGCTGGGCGTGCCGGAAACCGCCTATTGCCTGAATTTCTCCATCGCCCGCGGCCTGGACTACTACACCGGCACGGTTTACGAGACCAGCCTGGTCGACCACCCGCAGATCGGCTCCATCTGCTCGGGCGGCCGCTACGAGGACCTGGCCAGCCACTACACCAAGTCCAAGCTGCCGGGCGTGGGCATTTCCATTGGCCTGACCCGCCTGTTCTGGCAGTTGCGCGAGGCCAATCTGATCGATGGCATCGCCGAAAGCAGCGTGCACGCGATGGTGGCCTTGATGGACGAGGCGGCCATGCCGCAGTCGCTGGATATCGCCCGCCGCCTGCGTGCTGGCGGCATCAATACCGAAGTGCAGATGGAGCCGAAGAAGATCGGCAAGCAGTTCCAGTACGCCGCCAAGGCAGGCATCCGCTTCGTGGTGCTGGCCGGTGAGGATGAGTTGGCGCGTGGGGTGGTTGCGGTCAAGGACCTGCTGCGTGAACAGCAGTTCGAAGTAGCCAGGGATGAACTTGCATCTACCCTCCAGGTAGAGCTGGAACAGACCCGCGCAATGGCGCGCTGATTGAAAAGCCCCGCATAGCGGGGCTTTTTTTATGCCTTCGCGATGAAGGCGGCCAGCGAGGTAGTGGGGGGGCCTCCTCCGCACGCGGGGGGAAAAGGCCACCCCCCCCCCCCCCAAACGCAGGCCCAAAAAATGCTCGGCAAGGGGCGTTACCGGGCAAGCCCCAGCCGCGCATGGCTCGGCACTACTGCTTCTGCCCCCTCCCTTTTCCCGCAGCGAAGGGGAGGGCTGGGGAGGGGTAAGCCTTTCGCGATAGCAGCAGGCGGCTGACACCGCGCCCACACGCGAACCCTTGTAGAGCCGAGCCATGCTCGGCAGAAGCCTTCCCGGTAATGCCTCAGCCGAGCATGTTTGGGCAGAAGCCTTCCCGGTAAACCCCCAGCCGAGCATGGCTCGGCACTACGGGCCAGCGGGTTTGACTCGGGGCCTGTTTCGCACTAATGTATTAGCACGCTATTACATTGATGCATGATGAAGCCACGTCCCGACATTGAACGCGAAAAGCCCTCCGACGCCCCATTGAAGGCGCTGGCACGTGCTTTGGCCGCTTTGGACAAGCCGCAGGATGTGCAGGCCTTCCTGCGCGATCTGTGCACACCAGCCGAGCTGGAAGCCATGGCGGACCGCTGGCGGGTGGTGCCGCTGCTGCGCAAGGGCGTCCCCTACCGTGAGATCTACGACCTGACCGGGGTGAGCGTCACCACCATCGGCCGGGTCGCGCGCTCGCTCGAGCACGGTGCCGGTGGCTATGCCGCCGCCATCGAACGCCTCGCCACGCGCAAAACCGAATCCAACTGAGATAACCGCATGAGTGCTTCAACCACCGCCCCGGCACGT
The DNA here is from genome assembly GCF_056756175.1 of Stenotrophomonas sp. STEN240. Classification (NCBI taxonomy): domain Bacteria; kingdom Pseudomonadati; phylum Pseudomonadota; class Gammaproteobacteria; order Lysobacterales; family Lysobacteraceae; genus Stenotrophomonas; species Stenotrophomonas sp. STEN240. The sequence goes on from NZ_JBRRBO010000015.1 coordinate 82,999, forward strand.
GACCGGCTGCGTATCGCCATCCAGAAAAGCGGCCGCTTGGCCGACCCCGCGCGCAGCTTGTTGGCGGCCTGTGGTCTGAGCTGGCGGCAGAGCCGCGACAAGCTGTTCTGCTTCGGCGAATCGCTGCCGGTGGACCTGCTGCTGGTGCGCGACGACGACATCCCGGGGCTGATCGCCGACGGTGTCTGCGATCTGGGCGTGGTTGGCCTGAACGAACTGGACGAGCAGGCCAAGGCGCGCCGCCAGATCGGCCTGCCGGATGCCTACCAGCCCTTGCGCGGCCTCGGCTTCGGTTCCTGCCGGCTGATGATCGCGGTGCCGGAAGAATGGGATTGGCAGGGCGTGCAGATGCTGCAGGGCAAGCGCATCGCCACCAGCTACCCGGCCATCCTGGCCGCATGGCTGAAGGAAAAGGGCGTGGATGCGCAGGTCGTCGAGCTGTCCGGTTCGGTGGAAATCGCGCCGAAGCTGGGCACCGCCGAGCTGATCTGCGATCTGGTCTCCAGCGGCGCCACGCTGGCCGCCAACCAGCTCAAGCCGGTGGAAGTGTTGCTTGAAAGCGAGGCCGTGCTGGCTGGCCCGGTCCGGGAGTTGGATGACGCCCGCGCCGGCCTGATGGCGATGCTGCTGCGTCGTCTGGATGGGCTGAGCAAGGTGCAGGACCAGAAGCTGCTGATGTTCAGCGCCAGCGAAGACCGCGTGGAAGCGCTGGCCAGTCTGCTGCCCGACGCCGAGCCGCTGCTGCGGCTGCCGGGGCAGGGTGGTGCGGTGCGCCTGCAGACCATGTGCAGCGGTGCGCTCAGCTGGCAGCGCCTGGAAGAACTGGAACGTGCCGGTGCCCAAGGCCTGATGGTATTGGCGGTGGAGAAGTCGCTGGTATGAACATCCTCGATTGGAACGCGCTCGACGCCGATGCACAGGGGCGTGCATTGACCCGCCCGGTGCAGACCGTTGCCGCCCAGACCCGCGATTCGGTCGCTGGCCTGATCGAGCAGGTACGCAGCCGTGGCGACGCCGCATTGCGTGAAATCACCGAGCGTTTCGACGGCATCGCGCCGGAGCGCTTTGAAGTCGGCGAAGCCGAATTTGCCGCCGCCGAGCTGGCGGTGCCGGCGGAACTGCGCATCGCCATGCAGCAGGCTGCCGATCGCATCGACCGCTTCCACCGCGCCGGCATGGCCCAGCCCTATAGCGTGGAAACCGCGCCGGGCGTGGTCTGCGAAAAGGTCATCCGCCCGATCTCCCGCGTGGGCCTGTATGTGCCAGCAGGCAGCGCACCGTTGCCTTCAACCGCACTGATGTTGGGCGTGCCGGCCAAGCTGGCCGGCTGTCGCGAAGTGGTGCTGTGCACGCCGCCACGCAAGGACGGCACTGCCGATCCGGCCGTATTGGTGGCCGCGCGCCTGACTGGCGTGCACCGCGTGTTCAAGATCGGTGGTGCGCAGGCCATTGCCGCCATGGCATATGGCACCGAATCGGTCCCGGCCTGCGACAAGATTTTCGGGCCGGGCAATAGCTTCGTGACCGAGGCCAAGCAGCAGGTTGCCCAGTCCGGCGCCGCTGCCATCGACATGCCGGCCGGCCCATCGGAAGTGCTGGTGATCGCCGATGCCGGCGCCAACGCCGCCTTCGTTGCCGCCGACCTGCTGTCGCAGGCCGAGCACGGCCCCGATTCGCAGGTACTGCTGCTGTGCGATGACGTCTCAATGATTGCCGCCGTGCAGGACGAAGTGGAAGCACAGGTCGCGCAGCTCGCGCGTGAGTCCATCGCCCGCCAGGCATTGACGGCCTCGTTGCTGGTCAAGGTTGAATCGATCGCGCAGGCATTTGAAATTTCCAATCGCTATGCGCCTGAACACCTGATCCTGGCCCTGCGCGAGCCGCGCCAGTGGCTGGACAAGGTGGAAGCCGCTGGTTCGGTATTCCTGGGTGATTACACGCCTGAGGCACTGGGTGACTACTGCTCCGGCACCAACCACGTGTTGCCCACTGCCGGTGCTGCCCGCGCCTACAGCGGCGTCAGCGTGGCCAGTTACCAGAACCAGATCAGCGTGCAGGCTGCCAGCCGCGCCGGTATCGCCGCCATCGGCCCGTGTGCGCTGACCATGGCGCGCGCCGAGGGCCTGGGTGCGCATGCCAACGCGGTTGCACTGCGGCTGGGGGTTGCGCCGTGAGCAGCTTGCTTGATCTGGTCCGCGATGATCTGCGTGACTTCGGTGGTTACTCGTCTGCGCGCAGCGCCAAGCTGCAGGGCGAAATCTGGCTCAATGCCAATGAATCGGCGTGGGGCAATCCAGGCGACACCCAGGCCAGTTGCCGCCGTTATCCCGACCCGCAACCGCAGGCGCTGCGCGAGCGGCTGGCCAGCCTTTATGGCTGCCAGCCCGAACAGTTGTTGATCGGTCGCGGCAGTGATGAAGCCATCGATCTGCTGGTGCGCGCCCTGTGCGTACCCGGCCGCGATGCGGTGCTGTACACGCCACCGGTGTTCGGCATGTACGCAGTCAGTGCACGGCTGCAGAACGCGGCGGCGCTGGAAGTGCCGCTGCTCGACACCGAGGCAGGCTTGGTGCCGGATATCGATCGCATCATCGCCACGGCGAAGCAGGGCAGCGCCAAGCTGGTGTTCCTGTGCTCACCTTCCAATCCCGGCGGCCTGAGCATCACGTTGGATCAGGTCGAAACCGTGGCCCAGGCGCTGCGCGGCCAAGCCTTGGTGGTGGTGGACGAAGCCTATGCCGAATTTGCCGATGAACCCTCTGCCACCAGCCTTATGACGCGGTTCGACAATGTCGCCGTACTGCGAACCTTGTCGAAGGCGCATGCGCTGGCGGCCGCACGCATTGGCTGCGTGATTGCCGATGCGGCGCTGGTCAGCGTGCTGCGCTGCTGCCAGGCGCCGTATCCGATCCCCACGCCGTGCTCCACGCTTGCACTTGCAGGCTTGGACGCCGCCGCGCTGGTGCAGACCCGGGCACGTATCGCCACCGTACGCAGTGAACGCGACCGCCTGCGCATTGCTTTGTCGCTGCTGCGCTGTGTACGCCATGTTTATGGCTCGGATGCGAACTTCCTGCTGGTGCGCTTCAACGATGCCGAAGCGGCCTTCCAGGCCTTGCTGAAAGCTGGCGTGGTGGTGCGCGATCAGCGTGCCGCGCCGCAGTTGCACGACGCCCTGCGTATCACCTTGGGCACCCCCGAACAAAACGACCGCGTCCTTGACGCACTTGCCACGCTGGAGCCGTCCGCATGACCCCCATCCTGTTTGTCGATCGCGATGGCACCCTGATCGAGGAGCCGGCCGACTTCCAGATCGACGCCTACGAGAAGATCCGCTTCGTCAAGAACGTGATCCCGGCCATGCTCAAGCTGCGGGATGCCGGCTACCAGTTCGTCATCGTCTCCAACCAGGACGGGCTGGGCGGCGAAGGCTATCCGCAGGCCAGTTTTGACGGCCCCAATGACCTGATGCTGCAGATCTTCGCCAGCCAGGGCATCCGCTTCCGCGACGTGCTGATCGACCCGAGCTGGCCGCAGGACAACAGCCCCAACCGCAAACCGGGCATCGGCATGATGGTGCCCTACCTGCAGGACCGCAGCATCGACTGGGCGCGTTCGGGCATGGTGGGTGATCGCCCGACCGACATCCAGTTCGCCGACAACATGAAGATCCGTGGCTTCCAGCTGCGCACCGAACAATTCGGCGGCGAGTGGGACTGGGACGCGATTGCCCACGAGTTGGCCGACGCCCCGCGCCGCGCCACCGTGCAGCGCGATACCAAGGAAACCCAGATCCGTGTCTTCGTCGACCTGGACAAGGTGGCCAGCTCCAGGATCAATACCGGCCTCCCATTCTTCGACCACATGCTGGACCAGATCGGCCGCCATGGCGGTTTCGCGCTGGAGGTGGAAGCCAAGGGCGACCTGCATATCGACGAACACCACACCATCGAAGACACCGGCCTTGCGCTGGGCCAGGCATTGCGCGAGGCGCTGGGCGACAAGCGCGGCATCGGCCGCTACGGCTTTACTTTGCCAATGGATGAAACCCTGGCCAGCGCCGCGCTGGATTTCAGTGGCCGGCCGTACTTCGTGTTCGATGGCGAATTCAAGCGCGAGCGCGTGGGTGACATGCCGACCGAGCTGGTGCCGCATTTCTTCCGTTCGCTATGCGATGCCAGCGGGCTGAACCTCAACCTCAAGGTGGAAGGCGAGAACGACCACCACAAGGTAGAAGCCTGCTTCAAGGCACTGGCCCGCGCACTGCGCCAGGCCATCCGCAAGGAAGGCACCGAGCTGCCGTCCACCAAGGGGGCCTTGTGAGCAAGGTCGGTCTGGTTGATGCCGGTGGTGCCAATCTGGGCTCGGTGCGCTATGCATTGGAGCGGCTGCAGGTCGAGGTGCAGATGGTGCGCGAAGCGGGCGATCTGGTCGGTCTGGAGCGGGTGATACTGCCAGGTGTGGGGGCTGCAGCCGAGGGTATGCGGCGCCTGCATGCACAGGGCCTGGTGCAACCGCTGCGCGAGCTGCAGGTGCCGTTGATCGGCATCTGCCTGGGCATGCAGTTGCTGTTCGAGCGCTCGGAAGAGGGCGATGTGGAATGCCTGGGACTGCTGCCGGGCATCGTCCGCCGCCTGCACCCTGGTGTGGGCGTACGCGTGCCGCATATGGGTTGGAACAAGCTGCTGGCGCTGCGTGAGTCGCCCCTGCTTGATGGCGTGCCGCTCGGTTCCAGTGCTTACTTCGTGCACAGCTATGCAGCACCGGTCACCTCCGACACGGTTGCCGCCTGCCACCACGGGGGCCTGTTTACTGCGGTGGTACAGCGGGGCCGTTTGTGCGGCGCGCAGTTCCACCCCGAGCGTTCGGCCGGCCCGGGCGCACGCATTCTGCAGAACTTTCTTGAGATCGCCGCATGAGCTTTACCGTTTACCCCGCGCTGGATATCCGTGACGGCCGTGTAGTGCGCCTGCTGCAGGGCGACTATGCCAAGCAGACCACCTACGGCGACGACGCCCTGCCGCGTGCGCAGGTATTTGCTGCCACCGGCGCCAGCTGGATGCATTTGGTCGATCTGGATGCGGCCAAGGCCGGCGGCTACACACTGGCGCCGTTGCTGCAACAGATAACCTCGACCACCGCGTTGAAGGTGCAGACCGGCGGCGGCGTGCGTGGCCGCGATGACGTCGCCCGCATCCTTGATGCAGGCGCCAGCCGCGTGGTGATCGGCTCGCTGGCGGTGCGTGAGCCTGAGCAGGTGCTGGCATGGCTGGCCGAGTTTGGTGCCGAGCGGCTGACCATTGCATTGGATACCCGGCAGGGCGAAGACGGCGTCTGGCGCCTGCCGGTACACGGCTGGACCGAAACCGCTGATGTCACCCTGGATGCGCTGGCCAGCCGCTACGCGCAGGCAGGCATGAAGCACCTGTTATGCACCGATATTTCCCGCGACGGCATGCTGTCCGGCCCGAATGTGGAGCTCTACGCGCACCTGGCCAAGCTGCTGCCTGGTGTTGCCGTGCAGGCTTCCGGCGGTGTGCGTGATGCTGCGGACATCCGCGCTGCCAAGGCCGCCGGCTGCGGCGGTGCGGTACTGGGCAAGGCGCTGCTGGAAGGGCGCCTGCAACTGGACGAGGCCTTGTCATGTTGAGCCGTCGCATCATTCCCTGTCTGGACGTGCGCGAAGGGCGGGTGGTCAAGGGCGTCAAGTTCCGCGACCACATCGACATGGGCGATATCACCGAACTGGCACTGCGTTACCGCGACCAGGGCGCTGACGAACTGGTGTTCTATGACATTTCCGCCAGCCCGGAAGGCCGTTCGGTGGACCGCGCCTGGATCGAAAGGGTGGCGCGGCTGATCGATATTCCGTTCTGCGTGGCCGGCGGCATCCGTGATGTGGAAACCGCACGTGCCGTGCTCAATGCCGGTGCCGACAAGATTTCAATCAATACTCCGGCGCTTGAACGCCCCCACCTGATTGCCGAGCTGGCCGAGGCGTTTGGCCAGCAATGCGTGGTGGTCGGCATCGACTCCATCGCCGAGCCCGACGGGCAGTGGCGGGTGCGCTCGTATACCGGCGATCCGAGCAAGACCCGCGCCGAGGCCCGGCTGACCTTGAACTGGGTGCGTGAAGTACAGGCTCACGGCGCAGGTGAAATAGTGCTGAACTGCATGGACAGCGACGGGGTGCGCAAGGGGTACGATATCGCACAGTTGCGCCAGGCCCGGGCGCTGTGCACGGTTCCGTTGGTCGCCTCTGGCGGCGCGGGCACGCCGCAGCATTTCGCCGATGTATTCGTACAGGCTGACGTTGACGGGGCTTTGGCTGCCAGTGTTTTCCATTCCGGCGCCATTGCAATTCCGGAACTGAAGCAGTTCCTGCGCGAACAACAAATCGAGGTTAGGGATGTCTACTGAATTCAAACCGGTTGATCCGGCCGCACTGGACTGGGACAAGGTCAACGGGATGATGCCTGTCATCATCCAGGACCAGGCCACGCTGCGCGTGCTGATGCTGGGCTATATGGACCGCGAGGCGCTGGACACCACCCGCGCCAGCGGCAAGGTCACCTTCTTCAGCCGTAGCAAGAAGCGCCTGTGGATGAAGGGCGAGACCTCGGGCAATCACCTGGATCTGGTCGATATCCGCAGCGATTGCGACAACGACACGCTGCTGGTCACCGTGCGCCCGCACGGCCCGACCTGCCATACCGGCAGCAGCAGCTGCTTCAGCGCGGCGCCGGGCAATTTCCTCGGTGCGCTGGATGCCTTGATCAAGCAGCGCGAGCATGATCGCCCGCTCAACAGTTACACCACCAAGTTGTTCGAGAAAGGCGCACGCCATATCGCGCAGAAAGTGGGCGAAGAGGGCGTGGAAACGGCTCTCGCCGGGGTCGTACAGCGTGACGACGAACTGCTGGGCGAATCGGCGGATCTGCTGTTCCACCTGATCGTATTGCTGCGCGCCCGTGGCCTGTCGCTGGACGATGCCATCGCCGTGCTGGAAGACCGCCACGCCAAGGCCGCAGAAAAAGCCGCCAGCTGAGCAACTGTAGTGCCGAGCCATGCTCGGCAAGGGGCTTTACAGGGGTTCTCTGTAGTGCCGAGCCTTGCTCGGCAAGGGGCTGTACCGGTATGCCCAGCCGAGCATGGCTCGGCTCTACAGGTATCGCTGGTGCCGCCCGCCACCTGCCGCAATGCCTTTGCAGCATCCCGCGGCGATAATGGGCACCTGCCCATCGTTGCCGAGGAACCCATGCGCCCATCCCTGCTGACCGCCGTGCTGCTGGCCTGCGCGCCGTTTGCTGCCAGCGCTTCGTGCCTTGAAGGTGCGGTCTTCCTCGACCGCAACGGCAATGGTCAGCAGGACGCAGGCGAGAAGCCCTTGGCGGACATCCGCGTCTCCGATGGCGAGCATATTGTCAGCACCGGCAAGGACGGCCGCTATCAGCTGCCCGCATCCAGCCAGCCGAATGTCTTCCTCATCAAGCCGGCCGGCTATAGCGCTGCAAAGCGCGCCGATGGCCTGCCGGATATCTGGCGGCCGCAGACGGGCGAGGGCGATGCGCAGTGCCGCCCGTTCGCGCTGACGCCGGACAAGAACGCACCCAGCAGCTTCCAGGCCTTGCTTGTAGCTGACAGCCAGACCAGCAACGCGCTGGACGTGAGCTACTTCGAGCGCGACATCATCGAACCGCTGCGCGGCAAACATCAGGCGCGCCTGGGCATGACCCTGGGCGATATCACCAACGATGACCCCGCTCTGTACCCGGCGTTGACCAAGGCGGTCACCTCGCTGGGCGTGCCGTGGCTGCACGTACCGGGCAACCACGACATGGATCTGGCAGCCAGCAGCGATGCCAACTCGCTGGACAGCTACCATCGTGCGCTGGGCCCGGATACCTATGCCTGGGAAGAGGCGTCGATGGTCTTCATCGGAATGGACGACATCCTCGCCCAGCCCGGGCAGAAGCCCGCCTATATCGGCGGCCTGCGCGAGGATCAATTCGCCTTCCTTGAGGCCTACCTGCCAACCGTCCCGAAGGACAAACTGGTGGTGCTCGGCTTCCATATCCCGCTGTTCGACCACGTCTATCGCGCCGAAGACCGGGCCCGGCTGTTCAAGCTGCTGGAGCAGCTGCCGCACCCCTTGATCGTCAGTGGCCACACCCACAACCAGAGCCAGAAGTTCTGGGGAGCGCAGGACGGTTGGAACGGTGCCAAGCCGCTGCACGAATACAATGTCGGCGCAGCCTGCGGTGCCTTCTGGTCGGGGGTGAAGGATGCGCAGGGCATTCCGGATACCACCATGGCGGACGGCACTCCCAATGGTTATGGCTTGCTCAACATCCGCCCGCAGGGCCAGTACAGCGTCGAGTACCGCGTTGCCCGCGCCCCGGCCGACCAGCAGATCGCGTTGCATGCACCCAAGGTGCTGCGACAGGGCGCGTACCCGGCCTGGGGCATCTACGCCAATGTGTTCATGGGCTACGAGGGCTTGCCGGTGGAGTTCCGCGTCGATGGCGGTGAATGGCAGGCGATGAAGCAGGTCAAGCAGGCTGATCCGCGCTTGTTGGTGGAAAACATCGCCGATGATCTGGCCAGTGAGCTACGTGGCTACGACCGTTCGCCGGAAGCCGTGCCATCCAGCCATCTGTGGCGCGCTGCATTGCCGACCAAGCTCGCCGAAGGCGAACATGCGGTGGAAGTACGTACCGTGTTGAATGGCGTGGAGTACCGCAGCCAGGCCAGCTACCGGCTGCAAAGCGCTACGCCGTAACGGCAAGCGCCGTTGTTGTAGGAGCGGCGTAAGCCGCGAAGCTGACAATGCTTCGCGGCCCCAAATTTCGGCAACCTGAAAATCTACGAGCTTCGCGGCTTACGCCGCTCCCACATTGCGGGGTGGCCGGCTGTTTTTTTGTAGGAGCGGCGTCAGCCGCGAAGCTCGCGGTGCTTGGCGGCCAGAGATTTCTGCAGCCTGACAATCCATGAGCTTCGCGGCTTACGCCGCTCCTACATGCTGATGTTGTCGCGCTGAAGATGCATAAAAAAACCTCCCTGTTGCCAGGGAGGTTTGTGGGTGTCACGCAGCCTGTGTCAGGCCGCCGGAATCAAGCTTCCGGCTTGGCGTCGCGCAGTTCGCGGCGCAGGATCTTGCCGACGTTGGTTTTGGGCAGTTCCTTTCGGAACTCGACGATGCGCGGGTGCTTGTAGCCGGTGAGGTTGGCGCGGGCGAATTCCTTCACCTGCTCCTCGGTGAGGTTGGGGTCCTTCTTTACGATGACCACCTTCACCACTTCGCCCGACTTCTCGTTGGGTGCGCCAACGGCAGCCACTTCCAGAATGCCCGGCATCATCGCCAGCACGTCTTCGATTTCATTCGGGTAGACGTTGAAGCCGGAGACCAGAATCATGTCCTTCTTGCGGTCGACGATATAGAAGAAGCCGTTCTCGTCCATCCGCGCCATGTCGCCGGTATGCAGCCAGCCTTCGGCGTCCATGACCTTGTCGGTCTCGTCCTGGCGGTGCCAGTAGCCTTTCATCACCTGCGGGCCGCGGATGCACAGCTCGCCCACTTCGCCCATTGCCACCATCTGGCCGTCGTCGTTCTTGACGCAGGCGTCGGTGGAGGGAATCGGCAGGCCGATGGCACCGTTGTATTCCTTCAGGTCCAGCGGATTGATGCAGGCCGCCGGCGAGGTTTCGGTCAGGCCGTAGGCTTCCACCAGGGTGACGCCGGTGACCTTCTTCCACTTGTCGGCAACGGCGCGCTGCACAGCCATGCCGCCACCGAGCGCGACCTTCAAATTGGAGAAGTCGACCTCATCGAAACCTTCGGTATTGAGCAGGCCGTTGAACAAGGTGTTGACGCCGGTGATGGCGGTGAAGCGGTTGTTCTTCAGCTCCTTGACGAAGCCCTTCATGTCACGCGGGTTGGTGATCAGGTAGTTCAGGCCGCCGAGCTTCATGAAGACCAGGCCGTTCGCCGTCAACGCGAAGATGTGGTACAGCGGCAGCGCGGTGATGATCACTTCCTCGCCGGGCTTGACGCCCGAGGCGCTGATCCAGGCCGAGGCCTGCTGCATGTTGGCGATCAGGTTGCGGTGGGTCAGCATCGCACCCTTGGCCACGCCGGTGGTACCGCCGGTGTACTGCAGGAAGGCGATGTCTTCGTGGTCGACTTCAACCACCGGCATGCTGTGGCGCTTGCCAAGGTTCAACGCATCCTTGAAGCGGATGGCGTTGGGCAGATCGTAATCCGGCACCATCTTCTTCACGTACTTCAGTACGAAGTTGACGATGGCGCCCTTGGGGAAGCCGAGCATGTCGCCCAGGCCGGTGGTGATGACCTGCTTGACCGGCGTATCGGCAATCACCTGCTGCACGGTATCGCCGAAGTTGTCGACCACCAGCAGCACGGCGACGCCGGCATCCACCAGCTGATGCTTGAGCTCACGCGCGGTGTACAGCGGGTTGACGTTCACCACGGTCAGGCCAGCGCGCAGGATGCCGAAGATGGCAATCGGGTACTGCAGGCAGTTGGGCATCATGATCGCAACGCGGTCGCCCTTCTTCAGCTGCAGCTCGCCCAGCAGGTAGGCGGCGAACTGGGTGACCAGCACGTCGGCTTCGCCATAGGTCAGGACCTTGCCGAAGTTGGAATAGGCCGGGCGATCACGGAACTTGGTAACCGAGGCATTGAAGACGTCGGCGACGGAGTGGAATTCGTTGACGTCGATTTCAGCTGGTACGCCAGCCGGGTAGCTCTGCAGCCAAGGACGTTCTTGAGTCATCTTCCCCTCCAGGAAATGGGATGTTCTAGTGGTCAGGCCCGTTTCGCGGGCGCCGGCGTTATTGTTGCCAGCATACCGTTCCGAATTGAAAAGGCGAAGGGATAGATGATCCGATCAGTCTTCAACTGCATGCTTTGTGCGGTGATCATGCTTTTGCTGGCCGCTTGTGGCCGTGAGCCGCCGGAGCAGCGCCTGCGTACAACTTTTGCTGCAATGCAGGAAAACGTCGAGGCGGGCAGGCCGGGTGACTTCATGGATGCGGTCGCCGTGGATTTCGTTGGTAATGGCGGTTTGGACCGGCCTGGCCTGGAGCGGTTGCTGAAAGGGCAGCTGCTGCTCAATGCCAAGGTGGGTATCCAGACCGGACCGTTGCGGGTGGAGATGGGCGAGGGTGGAACCGCAACCGTGCGCTTCACTGTGTTGTTGACTGGCGGCAATCGCGGGCTGCTGCCTGAGCGCGGGCAGATGCAGGAAGTAGTTACCGGCTGGCGTGAGCAGGACGGGGAGTGGCAGGTGTACAGCGCGGATTGGGAGCCGGTGGGTGGGGATGGGTGAGATTTGGCGGCACGTTGGGTGGTTGAGGGTTTTGAAGCCTTGGAGCTTGAAGGCACCCCTCCCCAACCCTCCCCTTGGTTACGCCAAAGGGAGGGAGACAAGCGAGGCTGCAGCTCTGCCCCCTCCCTTTGGCGTAGCCAAGGGGAGGGCTGGGGAGGGGTGCTGTTACTCTGGCTGTAAAAACTCCAGCCCTCCCGCCAAAAAAAACGCCCCAAAAGGGGCGTTCTTTATGTTCAACACTCAACGCAGCAAATCAAGCGACCTTCTTCGCCGCCAACTGCCGCAGCACGTACTGCAGCAGGCCACCATTGCGGAAGTACTCCACTTCCTTCGGCGTGAGCAGCAATACCTTGGTGGTGAACACCTTCTTGCTGCCGTCGGCCTTGGTGGCGGTGACGGTGGCGCGCTTGGCCTTGCCGTCGTCCAGGCCGGTGATGTCGAACACTTCGGAGCCATCCAGGCCCAGGGTCTGGGCGTTCTCGCCGTCATGGAACTGCAGCGGCAGCACGCCCATGCCGACCAGGTTGGAGCGGTGGATGCGCTCGAAGCTCTCGGCGATGACCGCCTTGACGCCCAGCAGGTTGGTGCCCTTGGCCGCCCAGTCACGCGAGGAGCCTGTGCCGTATTCCTTGCCCGCCATCACCACCAGCGGCACGCCATCGGCCTTGTACTTCATCGCCGCGTCGTAGATGGCCAGCTTCTCGCCGGTGCTGCTGCCCGGTGGGTAATACAGCGTATTACCACCTTCTTCACCGCCAAACATCAGGTTCTTGATGCGGATGTTGGCGAAGGTGCCGCGCACCATCACATCGTCGTTGCCGCGACGGCTGCCGTAGCTGTTGAAGTCGGCCGGCTGCACGCCGCGCGACTGCAGGAAGCGGCCTGCCGGCGAATCCTTCTTGATGTTGCCGGCCGGGGAAATATGGTCGGTGGTGATCGAGTCACCAAACAAGCCCATTACCCGTGCGCCGTGGATGTCGCTGATGTTGCCGACCTGCATGGTCATGCCGTCGAAGTAGGGCGGGTTCTTGATGTAGGTCGAGTCGCCACTCCAGGCATAGGCCTGGCCTTCCGGCGATTCGATCTGCGCCCAGCGGCTGTCGCCCTTGAACACATCGGCGTAGTTCTGCTTGAACATCTCCGGGCCGACGGTGGCGGCGATGGTGTCGCCGATTTCCTTGTTGCTCGGCCAGATGTCGCGCAGGTAGACATCCTTGCCATCGCTGCCCTTGCCAAGCGGTTCCTTGGTCAGGTCGATGTTGACCGTGCCGGCAATGGCATAGGCCACCACCAGCGGCGGCGAGGCCAGGTAGTTGGCCTTCACTTCCGGGTGCACGCGGCCTTCGAAGTTGCGGTTGCCGGACAGCACCGACGCCACCACCAGTTCGTTCTCGGCGATGCCGGCGGACACGGCTTCCGGCAGCGGGCCGGAGTTGCCGATACAGGTGGTACAGCCGTAGCCGACGACGAAGAAGCCCAGCTTCTCCAGGTCGGTCAGCACGCCGGCCTTTTCAAGATAGTCGGTAACCACGCGCGAGCCTGGGCCGAGCGAGGTCTTCACCCACGGCTTGGCCTTCAGGCCGATGCGCGCGGCATTGCGCGCGAGCAGGCCGGCGCCCAGCATCACCGCCGGGTTGGAGGTGTTGGTGCACGAGGTGATGGCGGCGATCACCACCGAGCCGTCGGACAGTTCGGTGTCTTCGTCGTTGATGCGGATCTTGGAGATGGGCTTGGCTGCCAGGCGCTTGGCCTGCGGCTGATCGCCACCTTCCTCGTCGAACTCCTGCACCGCGCAGCCAACCTTGGATTTACGGTTGGCTGTGAGGGTGGTCAGGGCCTCGGCGAAGTTGCTGTGCACGTCTTCCAGCAGCACGCGGTCCTGCGGGCGCTTGGGGCCGGCCATCGACGGTTTGACGTCGGCCATGTCCAGTTCCAGCGTGGCGCTGTATTGCGCATGCGCGCTGTTGGCGTCGTGCCACAGGCCCTGGGCCTTGGCATAGGCTTCGACCAGGTTGATCTGCGCCTCGCTGCGGCCGGACAGGCGCAGGTAGGTCAGTGACTCGGCATCGATCGGGAAAATGCCGCAGGTGGCGCCGTATTCCGGGGCCATGTTGGCAATGGTGGCGCGGTCGGCCAATGGCAGATGCTGCAGGCCCTCGCCGTAGAACTCGACGAACTTGCCGACCACGCCGAGCTTGCGCAGCATCTGCGTGACGGTCAGCACCAGATCAGTGGCGGTGGTGCCTTCGGGCAGCTTGCCGGTCAGCTTGAAACCCACCACCTGCGGGATCAGCATAGACGAGGGCTGGCCCAGCATCGCGGCCTCGGCCTCGATGCCACCCACGCCCCAGCCCAGCACGCCGATGCCGTTGATCATGGTGGTGTGCGAGTCGGTGCCGAACACGGTGTCCGGGAAGGCCCAGTTGGTGCCGTCGATCTGCCGCTCCATCACCACGCGGGCGAGGTTTTCCAGGTTCACCTGGTGGACGATGCCGGTGTTCGGCGGCACCACCTTGAAGTTCTCGAAGGCCTTCTGGCCCCAGCGCAGGAAGCTGTAGCGCTCCTGGTTGCGCTCGAATTCGATCTTGCCGTTGAGGTCCAGCGCATCGGGGCGGCCGAACACGTCCACCTGCACGGAGTGGTCGATGACCAGCTCGGAGGGGATCAGCGGGTTGATCTGTGCGGCATTGCCGCCCAGCTTGGTCACCGCATCGCGCATTGCGGCCAGGTCAACCACGCAGGGCACGCCGGTGAAATCCTGCAGTACGACGCGGGCCGGCATGAAGGCGATTTCGGTATCGGGCTCGGCCTTGGGGTTCCAGCGGGCTACCGCTTCGATGTGGTCCGGGCCAACGGTCTGGCCGCCGTCCTCGTGCCGGAGCAGGTTCTCCAGCAGGATCTTCATCGAATAGGGAAGGTGGGAGATGTCGAACTTCTCGCTGAGCTTGGGAAGGCTGCAGTACGTGTACTGCTGGCCGCCAACCTCCAGTTGGCTACGGGTGGAGAATGTATCGCTCATATGGCTGACTCCTCTTGGTGCAGATGGCTTGCGGCGGTGCGTGGGCATCGCGCGGGCTTTGCAGAGCCATGGGCCCTGTCAGTGAATGCCATCCGAGTATGGACGAAGCACCCACCTTCCGGCGCACGGCGGCTGGGGCCAGTTTAGGCAACGGCATGTTGCGCCCATGTACATGCGCCGGTGTTGAGTGAGGTGAGGGGTACAAGCAGCAGCGGCTGTGCCGAGCCACGCTCGGCACAGGCTTTAATATGTCGTGCCGAGCAATGCTCGGCACAGGCTGCACGTGTAGTGCCGAGCCATGCTCGGCTGGGGCTCTACC